>WLHA01000164.1 GCA_009702955.1 Actinomycetota bacterium | reverse complement strand
CCCTTTGGATCGAAGCGCTGACCCTGAACCGTAGGGTTAAATATGCGATTCGGGTTTGTATCGGTGCCTGTGCCTGCCGTCCACTGCCAGTTGAGGTTGTTGTTTGCAATGTCCCCATCGGTCAGCCACTCGAGGAAGTGGCGTGCACCGTGGCGCCAGTCGATGCCTAGGTCTTTGGTTAAGAATGAAGCGACAATCATGCGAGTGCGGTTATGCATGAATCCTTCTTCTTTTAGTTGGCGCATGCCGGCATCAACTACAGGGAACCCTGTGCGTCCCTCCTTCCACGCGTTCAGTGCAGCGGGGTCGTCGATCCAGTGATCGCCGCGATGTTTGAAATCTGCCCACGACGCATCTGGACGCGCAGCGAGGGCCTGATGGTAAAAGTCTCGCCAGCAGAGTTGTCGAACCCATGCCTCTGCTCCGTCTCGCCCCAATGCCGAGGCCGCAAGCTCGAGAGGGGAGAGGCACCCAAAATGTATGTAAGGCGCTAGATGCGATGTGGAGTTACCCGGCAGGTCGTTATGGATCGATTCGTACTCGTGTAGGTGGCTCTCTCTCCAGCCTGCGAATAATCGGCGAGCGATGCTCTCGCCGCCGGTTACGCGATTTGGTGATAGCGGACCAGAAGAGAGCTCCTCTAATTTTGGAGCGCTTCGCGTATCGAGGCCCTGTATTGAGGCTATTTCTTTGGGTGCAGCGATCGGAGTTCGCCAAGGAAGAGCGAGCCACTTGCGGTAGTAAGGCGTGAAAACCTTGAAGTGATCCCCGCCGGTAGGGAGAACCGCCCCCGGCGAGATCACCATTACCCCTGGATGCGTCTCCACTCGAATCTCTGAGGAGCGAGAACGTTCTGTTAGCTGAGCAAGCCTTCGGGATGCGAAGCCGCTTACATCCTCAGAGAGGTGAATCGCATTTGCACCTACTTGCTCTGCAAGCGCTAATACCTCCTCCGCCCAGTTACCGCTGCGATATATGAGTGCTGCACCTCGACTCTGCAGCGAAGCATCAAGATCGGCGAGTGCCTCGAGCATGAACGCTGTTCTATTTGCGGGGCGAAAATCAGCGCGCTCTACTGCGTCGTCAAAGACAAAGAGTGGAACGATGTTCTTGTGCTCTCGGATGGCTGCAGCGAGAGCTGGGTGATCATGAACCCGCAAATCTCTAGTGAATACAACTACGCCGGTTGTCATATCAATGAGGGTAGCGGCGCGAAGTTCCGATAAAGGAAAGGAGTTGGGAGAGCGCGTTCAGAGCGTGGCGTGGCGAGAGTGGGTTCTAGAGGAGAGGTGCCATGCTGGCAGCGATGCGAGCAAGGGCTAACAACTGCAGCCGCTCTCGCTGGCGAAAGGTATGCCCATCGCGCCCGAGTAGCAGAACGACACTGGAGTTAGGCAACACCGCTATAGCTAGATCTGAGGGCCCTGCCGCACCAGTAGTGACAAGCTGCGATGATCTGATCCCTGCAACATACGCATCTAGGACAGCGTGCGCAGGGGGCTCGCCGCAAGATGCGAGTAGTTCTTGATCATCAACAACCGCGGACCAGTCCGCTAAGAACTCCTGCTTTGTATGCGTTGCTAGTCGTAGCCAGAGATCCGGTATCGAGGTTGCTTCGCAGATGGTCGCCGCGGAGTTAAGGGCATCGACTCTCGGGTCTGGGAATACACCGACCCTTCGCACCTCTTCAACGGATACTCCATCGACCTCTTCAATCTCGCGGATCAAGATTGGGATCATCTCTGGGTCAGGAATATTCACAGCAAACTCGTCTACTGCAACGCCATCACCTGTCTCTAAGACATCGATTCCGACAATGTCGCCGCGCATCGCACCGATCCTCGAAGCCACAAGACCAAGTGCTCCAGGGCGATCCGGAAGCCAGACGCGTATCAATACGTGCTCGGTCGAGGAGTCTGACGACTCTGTGGGAGTCGGGACTGGTTCTGCGTGGGTGCGCTCTGTGCTGCTCACGCTTTCATCGTAGGCGGGGTTCTGGGTCGGGAGTGTTTCGAGTATGTGAAGGGAGGCCAATGAGTAGATCGCCCCGATTTATGTCGTCGCACACGGGAGGCTGTCCGCGTCAAGGTAGGGCGCCCGGTAGCCTCCCAATGGTGAGTGAACGAATTGGAATTCTTGGTGGGACATTTGACCCGATTCACTCTGCGCATATCGCCGCAGCAACAGCGGTTCGCGATGCCCTCAAGCTTGATCGCGTGGTGTTGATTCCCGCTGGTGATCCATGGCAGAAGCGTGGCAAGGTGATCGCTGATGCGCAGGCGCGCTTAGAGATGGCGAGACTCGCTGTAGAGGGCATTGACGGTCTCGAGGTGAGCGACATTGAGGTTCTCTCCTCGGAGCCCTCGGTAACCGCAGATACTCTCGAGGCGCTAGCGCGCGAGGGTCGAGAATTTTTCTTGATTCTTGGCGCAGATGCCGTTGTGAATATGCCATCTTGGCGCAGGCTTGATGAGACGCGTGATTTCGCAACCATTGTTGTTGTAGAGCGTGAGGGAGAGTCCGCGTCTCCTCCAGGAGAAGGCTGGCGCGTCGAGCACATAAAGATCGGTCGCTTCGATGTCTCCTCGTCGTTAATTCGTGAGCGCCTTGGGCAAGGCCTCTCGATAGATGGGCTAGTGCCGGCCCCGACTGCCCACTACATACAGGAGCACGGCCTCTACACTCAACCCCAATGACGGAATCAGATACAGAGCCAGATGTAGGGCCAGATGTAGAGCAAGCGAGCACCCAAAACGCTCCCAGTACAGGGCGGCGTCAGGCGGGGCGTGAGCGGCGAGCGCGAGAGCGTGAAAGACGTCGCTTCTGGCTAATCGTTATGCCATTAATAGCGATAGCTCTCTGCATCGCTGTAGCGATCGGTTTTGTGCTCCGCGGCTCTTCGGAGACAACCAACGACGTGGGTTCTAAATCCCGTCTACCTGCGCTTGCCACAGAGCCCGCGTTAATTGCACATGTTGGGGCGAGTAGCGAGGCAGATTTAATTCTCGTGCTCGGTAGGTTCGGTGACTCCGGCTCAATCCTGATGCTCCCTGCGTCGACTCAAGTCGAGGTGCCATCGCTTGGAATCCAGACGCTCGCGCAGGTCCCATCCGTTGGTGACGACGCTCTCCTGCAGACGACGGTACAGAATCTCACCGGAGTTAATGCTGGCGCTCCGTCAATCGTTGATGATGCAACGCTGCTCGCCGCTATTACGCCGGCTGCACCGTTCGATGTAGATCTACGAAGCGCCGTTCGCTTTGCTGCAGATACACGCGACGCATTCCCGGGAGGGCTCCAGCGCCTCGCAGCCGCAGAGATTGCGCGCTTGATGACAGAGGCACAGGTTGGTAGCGAAGTTGATCGTTTAGTAACTGTGCAAGCAGTCCTAGAGGGATGGATGAAGCGTCTAAAGAACCCCGAAGTGGCGCGTGCAACGATCGCTGCCGTACCGATTGCTTCGCCGATTTCGCGTGTCGCTGGTTTGAATCAAGCATCTTTTGACACGTTGCCTGTTGACTCCATTGGGACAAGCGGCGACGAAAGATTAAGTGTTCGATCCTCGGCTCTTCCAGGAGTTGTTAAGCGACTCTTTCCAGATGCTCGCCTAGGTATCGGAGGAAAACGGCCCCGTATCGAGATTCTTAACGGCGTCGGTACCGTTGGGCTAGCGCAGGCAGTAGCGAGGCTGGTGGTGCCAATTGGAGGGGATGTTCGCCTCTCAGGCAATGTTCCGGACTTCGGTGTAACTGAGACGCAGGTCATCTACTACCGTGACGCAGACCGCCGTGCAGCCGAGAAGTTTCTCAAAGCAGTTGGCGTCGGTTCTCTTCGTCGGGCTGATCGTGCGATCGGTATCGCAGACGTGACCATCATCGTCGGCCCAGACTTCAATCCGAAAGGCTCCACCAAGTGACAACGAAACCCAAAGGCGCAACGCTCGAGAGCCATGAGCGCGCAATAGTTGCGGCTGTCGCTGCCTCAGATAAGAAGGGCACAGACATACTTGTGCTCGATGTTGGATCCATCATCGGCATCACAGAGGCGTTTGTAATTGCTAGCGCCTCTAACCCTCGTTTGGTTCGCGCAATCGTTGATGAGATCGAGGAGAAGATCCGACTCCACGACGGTACCTCTCCGCTCCGCACTGAAGGCCTAGACGATCTCGGTTGGGTCCTCATGGATTACGGCGACTTCGTTGCACACATCTTCCTCGACGAGGTGCGCGACTTCTACGCGTTAGAGCGACTCTGGTCAGATGCTTCACAACTGTGGAGCGAGCCAGTAGTCGCGCCAGCAGTACCCGTCGCCTAAGCGAACTATCTCCGTTGTCTCGCAGATAGCGGTCTTGCCGAAATTACCTCGGCCTCGGTGCAGCTAACTCAATCAACCCAGGGGCGCATGTGAACGCCTAGAGCCCCTAGCGCATCTTTTAACTCGTGCACTGTTGCATTGCGCTCAACGCGCGGTGAGTAGAGCATTGAAGAGATGATTG
>WLHA01000163.1 GCA_009702955.1 Actinomycetota bacterium | reverse complement strand
TTTGAGAGATACGCGCTCGTCACGTTCCCAGTGATCATCGGTGCTGGGGTGCTCACCTCGCGGCCTAAAGACCTGTTCAGGGGAGTCATAGCGGTCTCATCTGCAGGGCTATTCGGCTCATCAATTCTTGTCTTTTTTGGGCGCTTAGTCCCTTAGGAACAAGTCCTTAGCATCTCCATGCGGGTAGTCTGAGCGCCTCACAAAGTCTAAAACTCTTTTAGAGCACTCAAACCCAGATGCACTTAAACCCAGATGCACTCAAACCCAGATGCACTTAAGTCTCAGTGCCAATTACCCGCAAAGGAAAAAATGTCTGAAGCTGCCCAGAGTGCCGAGCACCAAGTTGTAATTATTGGTGCCGGACCCGCTGGTTTGACCGCGGCGTACATGCTCACTAAGCGGGGGCAGTCCGCAGTAATTCTCGAGGCCGATGATGTAGTCGGCGGAATCAGTCGAACTGTCGTCGCTGATGGTTGGAGATTCGATATTGGTGGGCACCGTTTCTTTACCAAGGTGCGTCCAGTCGACGATCTTTGGTTTGAGATTCTCGGAGCAGACGAGTTTCTCCGACGCCCGAGAATGAGTCGCATTTTCTACCGCAACAAACTCTATGACTACCCGATTAAGCCTCTAAACGCGCTTCGTAATCTGGGGCTGATCGAGGCGATCCTCTGCGTTGTTTCATATTTCTGGGTGAGGGTTCGCCCACCGAAAGATCAATCGTCTCTCGAGGGTTACATCGCAGCCAACTATGGATGGCGGCTCTACCAGCACTTCTTCAAGACTTATAACGAGAAGGTTTGGGGAGTCCCTGCTTCAGAGTTGTCTGCAGACTGGGGTGCTCAACGTATCAAGGGAATGTCGCTCTGGTCTGCCGTATGGGAGCCGCTACGTGCTCGAGTCTTGGGCGGTCGCAAAGATAAGAAGAACCAGATCACTAGTCTGATCGAAGAGTTCAATTACCCGAAATATGGCCCTGGTCAGATGTGGGAGAAGTGTGCCCAAATCGTTACAGACGCCGGAAGCACGATTACCTTCGGCGCCAAAGCCAAGCGCATTCGCATCGAGAACGGCCGCCCGGTCGAGGTAATCGCAATGGTGAACGGCGTGGAGACCTCTTATCCGTGTACAGAGGTGATCTCCACAATGCCCATGGGCTCGTTACTCCGAGCAATGGACCCAGCACCCCCTGCAGAGGTAATTGCAGCCGCAAACGGATTGACATACCGCGACTTCATGACTGTTGCTCTAGTGGTTCCGCTTGAGTATTCGTTCCCCGATAACTGGATCTATATACATGATCCCGGGGTAAAAGTTGGGAGGGTCCAGAACTTCGGTTCATGGTCGCCGTACCTCGTGAAGGAAGGGCGCACATGCCTAGGCCTTGAGTTCTTCGTCAACGAGGGCGACTCAATGTGGACCAAATCTGATGAAGACTTGATAGAGCAAGGCAAGCGCGAACTAGAACAACTTGGCCTTGCGGATTCCTCAAAGGTTGAGGCTGGCTACGTAGTTCGTATTCCAAAGGCATACCCGGTATACGACGAGCATTACAAGGCAAACGTCGATGTGCTTCGCGAATGGATTGCAGCTGAGGCGCCTAAAGTTTTCCCCGTCGGCCGAAATGGAATGCACCGGTATAACAACCAAGACCACTCTATGTATACAGCGATGCTCTCGGTGGAGAATATTTTTGGAGCAGAGCACGATGTTTGGTCGGTCAATGTTGAGGAGGAGTATCACGAGGAATCAGGTGAGCGCGAGGCGAACCTAGGGACAGGGCGTGATGCTCCTGTTCTATCTCGTGAAGCCATTGAGGCATCGGCAGAGGCGCGGCGAAGAGAGCAATGAGTCGCGTCCTGCTGATCACGCCTACCTATCAAGAGGCTCAGAACATCGAGGAGTTCCTAAAGCGCGCTCGAGCAGGACTCCCAGAGGCTGACATCCTCGTGGTTGATGACAACAGTCCCGACGGAACAGCAGACTTGGCGGATGCAGCAGCGATTTCACTGGGCCAAATTGAGGTGCTTAGACGACCAGGTAAAGCGGGGCTTGGCAACGCGTATAGGGCCGGTTTTGCTATTGGTCTCGCTCGTGGATACGAAGTTTTAGTGCAGATTGATGCTGATCTGTCACATGACCCGGCGGTGCTTCCACAGCTAATCGCAGCCTTAGACGCTGGCGCTGACCTAGCAATCGGTTCACGTTATGTCCCAGGTGGATCGATCCCTAACTGGCCGGCACGCAGGCGCGCTCTCTCGAAGTATGGAAACGCTTACACGGGGTTCATGCTGCGAACTGGGGTTGCTGACGCGACTGCAGGTTTTCGGGCGTATAAGGCAGAGGTGCTTCGCCTCATCGATTACTCAGCTACTAGATCTAAAGGCTACGGGTTTCAGATTGAGACTGCTTATCGAGTAGCAAAGACTGGGAGCAAAATTGTTGAGGTTCCTATCACCTTTACCGACCGCGTTCGCGGGCACTCAAAGATGTCACTCGCGGTAATGGTTGAAGAGATGATCATGGTTTCTTGGTGGGGGATTCGAGACCGCGTTCTTGGTAGAAACTACAACTCGCAGGAATAGCAGCTACTAAATCTGCACCGCGGCCGCGCTTACCCTTCGAGTGGCGGGAGTGTCGGAGGTGTTGTCCCCGTCGGACATGCTCCAGGCTTCGGGCGACGAGTGTAGAGCTCGTATATGCCGCCACCGAATGAGTTGTCTAGGCAGAAGTCTCGCACTAATACCTTTGTAGATTTGAGGCTTCCGAAATCAACCGAAGTATTCGGCTCGGACCAATCTCTCCAAATAGACGACAGCACAACTACATCTGCAGATGCGAGGTCCGAAGGCATTCGTGAATCCTCAGCATTGGCCATCCCTGGGTCCATCTCTACAAAGTAGGTAGCGGGCGTAAGCCAGGGAAGCAGGTAATAGAGGTAGGCATCGGAGTACGGCGTCCTGCGAAGATCAGCAGTTCCTACGAAGAGTCGATCTCCTGGTTTTGATATGGAGTCGATGCGAGCGAGGAGGGACTCTGCCGCTCCTTGGACCTCGGGGCGGCCGTAATAGAAGAGGCGTCCATGGTGGGTAATGGGTACCGCCGTGCGACGGTACCCAAAGGATTGTGCTGTGTAATCAGCATAAATTCGCGCTGTGAAATGAGGGGTTACCGCGAATAGCAGCAGGGCAGCCGTAGCGATGGCGAGCGTCACTCCTCTGCGATTGTTGGCTTTAGGGCGCAGAAGATGGTTCAGCTCGAGTACTGCAATTGGCAGAAAGGCCAGGGGAACGCAACTAACCCATGAAAGGTGAGCAGAGTCGGCGCGTTGGATGGCCTGTGGAAGCATCCCGAGAGACAGTGCTCCAATTGCCAAGAGGGCGCGAGCGTTGAAGCGAGCACGCTCCCTACGAATGCTCCAGATAGATACGCCGAGTATAAAAAACACAGAGAAGATAAGCACCCAGAACCAAAGCGCTAATTGCGCTGGGCTAGAGATCGGAGCAGGCCAGCGAGGTAACTGTTCAGCACCAACACGCTGCAGCACGCTGTCGAACTGGCTCCAAGATGGCGGAATTGGGAGCCCACGCCCTCCTCGAAGTTTGAATACCGGATCTAGCACCATGCCCCGAATTATGTTCATAGGGCCAGATAAAAAGAGATGGAGAATATAGGGCGAGACTCCAATAGCGGCCCCTGCGATCATTCTCTTGAAGAATTTATTCCCCAGCCCCCATGATGCGCAGCAACCTCCGAGCGTCGCTGCAATTACTAGGTCAGGCCTAAACGTGAGGCCAAGCCCTAGTAGCAGACCTGCAGAGAATGAGAACTTCAAAGCGGTAGCAGCGTTCTGTATTCGCCTGCGCCCCTCAAGTGCACAGAGCAATCCCAACACAAGGAGAGCGACGGCACCATCCCAAGCAAGCGCGGTGAGTCCTATCGGGGGTATGACAAAGGCAATCGCGACTAAGCCTGCGGTGAGGGCCATCAACCGGCCCCAGTAGCGCGCTAATCCAGCGACACCGGCGATAATTCCCACCTGCTGAAGAACCCCGAACCATCTCTCGGCGGCGAGCGAAACCCCAAATAGTTTGTATGTTCCTGCAAGCGCCCAGAGGCTTCCCGGGCCGTAGAGGTGGAGAAAATCGCGGTTTGGTCTAAGTCCATTTAGAACAAACTCCGGAAAAGCAAGCATGAACCCTTCCTCCATGGGAGGGCCTTGACTGCGCAGTAGCCCTCGCAAGGGAAGTGCATATACAAGAATGAGTATGACTGCAACGACCCATGCGCCAGTGTGTGAGCGCCGACTGGTAGTCACCACTGGTGATGATGCATCGTTGCGGTCGCTCACCATCTAGAGCCTCTAGGCCTCGGACTGCACGGGTGCACGCGGGCGCTTAGCGACTGCAAATAGAACGGGGGTCTTGTCGTCTATCTCTGTCGAGATTGATAGATGTGTGTGATCTAAACCAGAACCGACACCGCTAACTCTTGAACCTAGA
>WLHA01000162.1 GCA_009702955.1 Actinomycetota bacterium | reverse complement strand
TCTTTTGTTACATGCCCGACCAATACAACGGAGATGCCGCGCTCTTTTGCTAAACGCACTAATCGCTGCGCGCACTCCCTAACTTGAGTTACAGAGCCCGGGCTGCCTGGTAGTTCTGGATCGTGCACTGTTTGAATCGAGTCGATCGCAAGCACATCTGGCGCGACCGCATCCACCTGCGCCAGCACATTGTGCAGTGAAGTATCTGATACGACGAGCAGGCTCGGCTCAAGGACTCCAAGCCGGTCAGCGCGCATTCGCACTTGCTCGCATGACTCCTCAGCGGATACGAGTAAGCAGCGCGCACCATCGGCTGCCATGCGCCCAAGAGCTTGAAGCATGAGAGTTGATTTCCCCATTCCGGGCTCGCCGACTAAAAGCGTCACCGACCCCGGTACCAAACCTCCGTCTAGGACTCGATCCAATTCAGGCACACCGGTTGCACGGCGCTGTGCCCCGATCGGGTCGATCAAGTTGATAGAGACGGCAGTAGGCATCGTGGTAGATGCCGCTCTCGCCTTAGGCACGGCTACCTCTTCGACGAGGGTGTTCCATGCCCCGCACTCTGGGCAACGCCCCAGCCAGCGCGGAGTTTGGGCTCCACAATCGGTACAAGAATGGCGAACACGTGTTCGAGTCATGGAGGGAGCGTAGCGTAGGGCTGTGACACAATTCGCGGATCTAGTAATCGGCTTCGATTTAGACATGACTCTGATCGACTCACGCCCTGGGGTAGCCGACACTTTCAAGGCTCTAAACCGCCTTCTCGGTACGTCAATTCCAGGTGACCAACTCTCAGAGCAGCTCGGACCGACACTCGAGACGGTTCTCGCCGATTACTTCCCCCCAGAGGAGATAGAGGGGGTCTGTGATCATTTTCGCGCAATCTATGCAGATCTAGGCCCGAAGGGATCAAGCCTCCTCCCTGGGGCGCTCGAGGCATTCAAGGCTGTAGAGAACGCGGGTGGCAAGAATCTCGTCATCACCGCCAAGTTTGAGCCCAATGCACACCGCTGCCTCGACGCCGTTGGCCTAAGAGCAGAGCATGTAGTTGGGTGGCGCCATGGCCCCGCTAAAGCAGATGCACTAATCGAGCACTCTGCGCTTGCCTACATCGGCGACACACCGCCAGATATGCACGCTGCACGCGTGGCAGGAATCACCGCGATTGGTGTCGCTACTGGGCCGTGGAGCGCAGCTGAGCTCATCGGTGAAGGCGCCAATTTTGTAATGGCTTCACTGCTTGAGTTCCCGGAACGACTTAACGCTCTTCTATCAAGCTGAGCAACTCCCGCGCACAGGGCCAGAGAACAGAGCGCGAGCAATCCGCGCTATTTGTGAGGCGCGTGCTTACCGTGTTCGCTCCGTGGCCTATGCCTCTCCACTTCATCGCTCGGTTGCGCGGGAGCATGAGCGCCGTGATGCCCATGACGATTTGCGTGGCGTCCATGGGGCCTTCGACGTGCTCGGATCGAACCAGCAAGTAGCAGCAACACCGCGCTCACAACTAGCGCGACGCCAAGAAGAAGTAGCGATATCGCCTTTAGATGCCAGACCTTTGTGGCGTTAGATACAGCAATTCGAGTGCTAACTGCTCCGCCATCTTTCACAGCGCTCTTGCTATCTGCGCTGCTTGTAACTCCCCCCGGCAACTCAGATTTAAGGGAGAAGTGAATATCCTTCGCAGCACGAGCGTTGAGGGTCTCCTCCACGATCTCAGGGGCTACCCCCGCGTTACGCAAGACCTCGGATAGCGCTGGATCATTCGTTAAGCCAAGTTTTAGTGCGGCGGGGTCTAGCTCAAGATCAACAGAGTATTTATCAACAAGTGCACCGGGCTTATGCGTGACCACAGCTCTGCTGAAGAATGAGGAATCGGCTCCGGCGATCTCGGCGAGAATCGGTGCAACACCCTGTGGATTCGTAAACGAGTGCGATGCGGTTATCGACGCGCCGCTGCTAGTGCGCCTCCACTTAGAGATGCTCCAACCCGCAGCAGTTAGATCGTCTAAGCGCAGGCTTGTCTCTAGAGTTCGCCCGTCTACCTCCGCTGCAGTTACCGCGGCCCTATCTACATGAACCTGGAGGATTACGCGCCCAGACCCATCGCTATTGAGGTGCAGGACCACAGCGGTATCGACGCGGCAAGCGGCGAGCAGAACGCTCGCCGCAAGCAACAAAAATATTGACCGCCATCGCGCCATGCGATCGCGCTCCGCTACCGCCCTATCTCTCTGTGCCGCTCTCAGTGCCGCTCTCGGCAAGCTCTACCGGTGGGATCACAACACTCTCGGATTGACGGAAGACGATCTCTCCATCCTCTGCATCTATGAGTATCGACTGCCCGATTCCGACCTCTTTCCAGAGAAGCTTCTCAGATAGCGGGTCCTCGACATAACGCTGAATTGCCCTACGTAGCGGACGAGCACCGAGTGTTGGGTCATAACCCTTATCGGTGAGCAGATCACGCGCAGCCTCTGTTAGGTCGAGCGTGATGCCCTTGCTCTCAAGTTGAGTCTGAACCCTCTTAAGGAGGAGATCAACAATGGAGTGCACCTCATTGCGAGATAGCTCGCTGAAGACAATTACATCATCAATACGGTTCAGGAACTCTGGGCGGAAGTGACGCTTCAGTTCCTCAGTGACACGGTCTTTCATACGCTCGTAGTTGACACCATCATCGGCCTTAGCAAAACCAACGCCTGTTTTACGCAGGTCGGCAGTTCCTAGGTTCGAGGTCATGATGATCACTGTGTTCTTGAAGTCGACAGTGCGTCCCTGGGAGTCGGTGAGTCGCCCATCCTCAAGAATCTGAAGAAGAGCGTTGAATACATCAGGGTGTGCCTTCTCAATCTCATCGAAGAGAACAACTGAGAATGGCTTACGGCGCACAGCCTCCGTGAGCTGACCACCTTCGTCATAACCCACATACCCGGGAGGCGAACCGACTAGACGCGAGACTGTGTGCTTCTCCATGTACTCGCTCATGTCGAGTTGGATAAGTGAAGCCTCATCGCCGAATAGGAACTCTGCGAGTGTCTTGGCGAGCTCTGTCTTTCCTACACCAGATGGTCCAAGGAAAATGAAGGATCCAGATGGGCGTTTCGGGTCTTTTAGACCAGAGCGTGTCCGACGGATTGCCTTTGAGACAGCGACTACAGCCTGCTCCTGTCCGATGATTCTCTTGTGGAGCTCATCCTCCATACGCAGCAGTTTCGCGGTCTCTTCCTCGGTAAGTTTGTAGACGGGGATTCCGGTCCAGAGTGCAAGGACCTCTGCAATGGACTCCTCGGTGACCTCGTTGAAGAGATCAACTCCCTCAGCGCGAAACTCAACCTCTTTAGTTGCTCGCTGCGCGATTAGTTCTTTCTCACGGTCGCGCAATGAAGCTGCAGTCTCAAACTGCTGTGCCTCAATTGCAGCCTCTTTCTCTTTGCGCACAGAGGAGATCGCATCTTCGATCTCGCGGTAGTCAGGTGGTGCCTGCATGCGACGGATACGAAGACGCGCTCCAGCCTCATCGATAAGGTCAATTGCCTTATCAGGGAGGTGGCGATCAGAGATGTAGCGGTCTGCAAGGTTTGCAGCTGCGACCAACGCCTGGTCTGTGATGGTTACGCGGTGGTGCTGCTCGTAACGCTCACGGAGCCCCTTGAGGATCTCGATTGTGTGCGCAACGGATGGCTCCTCAACCTTGATTGGCTGAAAGCGTCGCTCCAACGCAGCATCTTTCTCAAGGTGCTTGCGGTACTCATCGAGAGTAGTTGCACCAACGGTTTGAAGTTCACCGCGTGCAAGCATTGGCTTGAGGATGCTTGCTGCATCTATCGCACCCTCTGCTGCACCAGCCCCAACCAGCGTGTGAATCTCGTCGATGAAGAGGATGATGTCGCCGCGAGTGCGGATCTCTTTTAGAACCTTCTTGAGGCGCTCCTCAAAATCACCGCGGTAACGAGAACCAGCGACAAGGGCACCGAGGTCGAGGGTATACAACTGCTTGTCTACAAGTGTCTCAGGCACATCGCCCTCAACAATCTTGGCGGCTAGACCCTCTACGATTGCAGTCTTTCCAACCCCTGGCTCGCCGATTAGAACGGGGTTGTTCTTCGTGCGACGCGAGAGAACCTGCATCACGCGCTCAATCTCTTTCTCGCGACCGATTACAGGATCAAGTTTGTTCTCGCGCGCCATCTGGGTGAGGTTGCGCCCAAATTGATCAAGCACGAGAGATCCGGTTGGCTGGGCCTCTCCGGTAGCGCCGGCTGCTGGGGCTGCTTCCTTGCCGCCTGCATAACCCGAGAGGAGTTGAATCACCTGCTGGCGCACGCGAGATAGATCTGCGCCGAGCTTCACAAGAACCTGAGCGGCTACGCCCTCGCCCTCACGAATCAATCCGAGGAGAATGTGCTCGGTACCGATGTAGTTATGGCCAAGTTGAAGTGCCTCGCGCAGCGAGAGCTCTAGAACTTTCTTAGCTCGTGGAGTAAACGGGATGTGGCCCGAGGGTGCAGTGCCG
>WLHA01000161.1 GCA_009702955.1 Actinomycetota bacterium | reverse complement strand
TTAACGACGAGTTGCTTCGGCTCGCTGCCTCTTTAGAGGAAGCGAGTGAGCATCCAATCGCACGAGCTATTGCTAACGGTGCGCGCGAAAAGGGTATTGAGCTCACCACCCCGACTGATTTCCTAAATGAGGCCGGTATAGGGGTAGTCGGCAAGATTGACGGCAGAGAGATAAGGGTTGGACGCGCGGACTGGTGCGGAGGGCCTCAGGTGGTACTGCGCGGCGGACTCGACGAACTCATCTCCGATGCGGAGTCTCGCGGCGCTTCAGTAATCTTTATTGGCTGGGAAGATTCGATCCAGGGAGCGCTAGTGGTCTCTGACACGGTCAAGGAGACTGCAGTCGCTGCGGTGAGTGCGCTCAAACGACTTGGAATTTCAGTCGTAATGGTGACCGGCGACAGCGAGGCAGCGGCACACTGGGTTGCGGAATCAGTGGGAATCGATACCGTTATTGCTGGTGTATTGCCAGCGGGCAAGGCGGAGGTTGTTCGCGGGCTTCAAGCTGATGGGCACATAGTCGCTGTGATTGGTGATGGGATCAACGACGCTCCAGCTCTCGCTCAGGCCGATCTTGGAATTGCGATTGGAACTGGTGCAGACGTAGCCCTTGAAGCAAGTGACCTGACTCTTGTCTCTGGTGATCCACGCGGCGCCGCGGATGCAATCGAGTTGTCACGCAGGACGCTGGCGACAATTAAAGCGAACCTATTCTGGGCCTTCGCTTATAACGCCGCTGCCATACCGCTCGCAGCTGCTGGCATTCTCAACCCGGCAATCGCAGCGGCAACGATGGGGTTCTCAAGTGTGTTTGTAGTCTCAAACTCGCTACGCCTCCGCAGGTTCAAGCCACTGCGGTAGCGCTCCACAAGACTGCGAACCAGAGCACGGCGCAGACTCAGAGTTCTACTTGGAGTTGATCCAGCCTTCGACTATTTCTTGCTGGGCCTCGGCGAGTTCGCGAAGGCTGCTGATGATTGCGTTCTCGACGCGAGCCCCGACGAGAAGGACCTTGACCTTGATCATGCCCTTCACTATCCGCGTGCTCGCTCTCCCATCATCACTCGTCTCAACACTGGCGGTGTAGCGACCCTGAAGTAAGTCTGAGTAGTGATCAGGGCGTATCTCAAAGCGAGACAAGCCTGCAGCGAGGTCGTGCTCGCCCATCTCAACCCAGGTGAGTTTTGCTGGATCTATGACCCTGCGAACGGCAGATGAGAGCTCGGCCTCAAATCGATACCGCACGCTCTGCCTAATCCGGTCGCCGCTGCGCTCTGTTGAGAGCACCGTCGCCTCAGCGAGGAGCGGGAGCTCAGTCATTTGCTGGAGGAGGTCTGGGTCGACCAATGCCGCGGCTACTGCCACCCCAGATTGATCAAATCGCTGGTCAAGTGTGAAATCCACATTGAGAGAATAGGTTGCGCGAGGAGCCATCGTGTTCCAAGTACCTGCATCTGTGCTCTAGCCTTGCGAATCCATGAAGATTGCTGATGCACTCAAGGCTGGGCCTTGCTACTCATTTGAGTTCTTTCCCCCGCGTAGTGAAGAGGCCGAGCGCAACCTCGCTACGGCTATTCGCGAGCTTGCTCCCCTTGCCCCCGCATACGTATCCGTCACCTATGGCGCGGGCGGCTCCACGCGCGACCGCACACACGACTTAGTGGTTGAGATCCTCCGCGACACGGGAATAACCCCGATGGCGCACCTCACTTGTGCGTGCCATTCGCGGCAAGAACTTGTCGATGTAGTTACCCGTTATCGAGACGCAGGGATTGAGAACATCCTCGCTCTCGGCGGCGATCCACCCGCAGACTCAGATCAGCCTCCAGGCGAGTTGAAGTATGCGAGTGAACTCGTTGACTTGATTAGGGGCGTAGGCGACTTCTCGATTGGTGTCGCTGCGCACCCAGAGCCCCATCCGCATAGCCCAAGCATCGAGGAGGATCGCCGACGAACTGCGGAGAAACTCTCGAAAGCAGATTTTGCCGTGACGCAGTTCTTCTTCGATGCTCGCCATTACTTTGATCTTGTTGAGTCGCTGCACGAACTTGGTGTTGATAAGCCTGTGATCGCAGGGATAATGCCCGCTACTTCGATGCGCTCAATTACTCGAATGTCTGAGTTGCAGGGCAGCGAGTTTCCAAAGGACCTTGCGGCAAAGTTAGAGGCTGCAGAGCCCGATGGCCCTGAGGCCGTGCATCGCGTTGGTGTCGAGGAGGCGACGCGTCTATGTCGCGAGCTCTTAGATGGTGGTGCACCCGGTCTGCATTTCTTTACGCTCAACCGCTCGATGGCAACACGCGAAATTTACGAAGCCTTGGGTTTGTAGACAGAAGTTCCTCGCCGCGTAGATCAAACACGGCTCGAGATTGTTGGGAAAACGGAGACTTCACGAGATCGGGGGCCCTTGCGGACCCCCGAGTCGGTGGCGGAGGGGGTGGGATTTGAACCCACGGTGACTTGCGCCACAATGGTTTTCGAGACCATCCGATTCGGCCGCTCTCGCACCCCTCCAGGTTTGTTGATTCTAGTTTGTGGGTCAGCCCCGACGTTTAGCGAAGTAGTTCGTTAACAGTAGGGCGCCCTCATCGGCATGAATACCGCTTACAACTTGAACCTCATGGTTGAGGCGTGGGTCGCATGACAGGTTGTAGAGCGTCCCCATTGCGCCCGCCTTGGGGTCGGCTGCTCCAAATACAACCAAACCCATTCTTGAGTTGATAGAAGCACCCGCACACATTGGGCATGGCTCGAGTGTGACGACCAGGGCGTATTCATTTAATCGCCACGAGCCGATTGCAATCGATGCATCGCGTAGAGCGAGTATCTCCGCGTGCGCAGTTGTGTCCTGTGTGAGCTCACGTTCGTTGTGGCGCGATGCGATTACTTGGCCGGTCTCGATGTTTACGACGATCGCCCCAACTGGAACATCGCCATGCGCAATAGCCGCTTCAGCCTCTAGGAGAGCAAGGTCCATCCACGACTGCAGAGTCTCTAAAGAAGGGCCAGTGGCGTCGATGCTCATGAGCGGCAAGCGTAGGGCGCGACTACCTAGTACTAACGATGGCGGAGGGGGTGGGATTCGAACCCACGGAGCTTGCGCTCACACGCTTTCCAAGCGTGCCGATTCGGCCGCTCTCGCACCCCTCCCGGGGACGCAGATGGTACAGGGCGCAGAGGCTGATACGGTGGCCGGGCGGACCGTGCTAGGTGGGGAGTTCGTGGTGCCCTATACCCCAGATCCACTTTTAGGGGGCTGAATTCCCATCCGAGGCCCGATTTGCCACTGTTAGAGCGCCTCGCACGTGGTGTTGTGAGTCGGGTCCTTAAGCAACGGGATCTTCGTGAAACGAGTCAGGTCCGTAAAGGAAGCAGCTCTCAGCGGAGCCTCCCGTGTGCCTTGAGGTAGCCCGGCTTCTAGCCGGCGACGAGACACGCGGGCAGTGGCTCCGGGTCGACGGTGGGTGCACGGTCCGCACTTTTTATTTCGGAACTAACCAAACTCCCCAATTATTGGTTAGTGATCGGGCCTGTAATTAGTCCCCCTCGGTCGCTAGGGTCAGGGGCAATGGCATTCCAGTCGCTCTACCGAAAATACCGACCCCAGCGTTTCGATGCTTTGGTTGGCCAAGACCCAGTTACCACTGCACTGCGCAACGCTGTGCGCGAGCAGCGCGTAGGTCACGCGTATTTACTCTCAGGGCCTCGCGGCACAGGCAAGACCACTAGCGCGCGAATCCTTGCGAAGGCTCTCAACTGTCTCGACCTTGGTGCTGATGGCGAGCCGTGTGACGCTTGTATTAACTGCACCGGTATCAGTGCTGGAACATTTACCGATTTGATTGAGCTCGATGCAGCATCAAACCGGGGAGTGCAAGAGGCGCGCGACTTGGTCTCGCGCATCAACCTTGGTCTAGGAGCTGGTTCATCTCGCAAGGTATACATCCTTGACGAGGTGCACATGCTCACAACGGAGGCATCCAATACGCTTCTCAAGACTCTCGAAGAGCCACCAGACCATGTGGTATTTGTACTCGCTACAACTGATCCGCAGAAGGTGCTCCCGACTATTCGATCGCGCACCCAGCACTTCGAGTTCTCCCTACTCTCGGTCCAAGACCTCTCTGCACATCTCGCGCATATCCTTGATTTAGAGGCTGTGGAGTATGAAGACGAGGCTCTTGAGATTGTTGCGCGCGCCGCCGCCGGTAGTGCCCGTGACGCACTCTCGCTACTCGACCAAGCTCTGGCGCACTCCGATGGTCGCGTAACAGCGGAGCAGGTACGTCGTGCATTCGGCGGCTCTCCATTTGCACAGCGCTTGGCCGTGTTAGATGCAGTTGCATCCGAGGATACGGCTGGAGTGCTTGTTTGTAATGCAGCGCTGCTTGCATCAGGCCACGACCCACGCAGAATTGCAGAGGATCTCCTTCGAACACTTAGAGATACTTTTCTCTTGATTGCAGGTGGCGGACGTGTCGAGGTTGACCCTCCGTTAGAGGAGCAGGCGCAACTTAAAGTTGTTGGCGCTGCCTTGGGCAC
>WLHA01000160.1 GCA_009702955.1 Actinomycetota bacterium | reverse complement strand
TAGTGGACGGGTGGGACAACTCGAATAGTGGTCGCGCAATCGAGAACGCTTTCGGAGTGAATCGACTTGTGAAGGAGCCATGCGTGAAGCCCACGGAACAGGTCAAACCTTCGAACACTCATAGATGAACTTTTTGGAACCGGCAATAAATCCCTAGTAATTGTCACACCCCTGTTTTATAGTCGAACATATGTTCGATGAACTTAGAAACGCAGTCACCCGCTTACGCGAGATCTCCTCGCGTATCGATATAGATGTTGTTGCTGGCAAGGACGCGGCCGAGCTCGTTGGTATCGCCGACGAGATCCGTCGTGCAGGCGATTCTCTGCGCACTGTTGCTGTTGGACAGGTAGAGCGTACGAATAGTTGGAAGGGTGAAGGTGCGAAGAGTATTTCGGAGTGGCTTAGCTCAGAGACAGATTGCCCACAGTACGAAGCCCAATCAGTAGTGCTGCTCGCCAACCAACTCCAGCACCTTCCTGTTACCCGGGCAGCTCTGCGATCCGGCACTCTCTCCAATGCTCAGGCTGTCGAGGTAGCACGCGGCGCGATCGTGGCACCGAATACTGAGACACAGCTCTTAAACCTCGCTCAACACGCAACAGTTCGCGATCTTCGCGACGCATCCTCGCGTGTCGTTGCCGGTGCTACGGATGAGGCGGAGCGACACAGACAGGTACACAAGAGTCGTTACTTCAAATCCTGGACCGATCTAGATGGTTCGTTCAACGTAAGAGGGCGTATGACCGCCGCTAATGGCGCGCTAGTAATGGCTGCGCTAAAGCCAATACAGGATGAGATCTTTAAGGCGGCTCGCAAGAGTGGTGAACATGAAAGACCAGAGGCCTACGCCGCTGACGCTCTCATGGTGCTCTGCGAAAAGGCTAATGATGCCGCCTTGGGGTCAAACGCAGGTGCGAGTACAGCAAAAACAAGGCGCACTAACGCTGTAATGAATATTCGCGTCGACATTGATGCGCTCAAGCGTGGGCATACCAAGCACGGCGAGATCTGCGAGATTGCGGGCGTCGGGCCGATCCCTGTGGCGACTGCTACTGAATACTTGGGTGAAGCATTCTTGAAGCTGCTCGTGATCGATGGCACAGAGATCAAGACAATTGCTCACATGGGCCGCGCTATTCCAGCAAAACTGCGCACCGGAATTGAGGAGCGCGACCGCGTCTGCCAGGTACCAACTTGCGACATGAGTATTGGTCTAGAGATAGATCACATCGTGCCCTTCGCTGAGGGCGGGCCAACCACTTTTGAGAACCTTGTACGCCTCTGTAAACGTCATCACCTACAAAAAACACATGACGGTTACAGGCTCCTAGCACTGAAACCTGCAGGAGGTGCCCGAGGGGGTCAGCTCACCTCAGAGCAGCGCTGGGTGTGGAGACCACCAAAATGTAACGATCCTGTGCTCAACCGAGATATTGATCTGAGCGACACCGGCTGAGAGCGCTCGAGCCTTTTGCTCCTAGTCTGTAGAACGCATGCCATCTGAACTACCCGCAGAATTACCTGCCAATCTGCTCCCATCTAAGCCTGCCGCGGCTTTAAGTGGCGCCGTCGGGGTAGGGGTAGCCATTGCTGTTGGAGAAATAGCCTCTAAGACTCTTAGCGCTGACCCATCCCCTCTCTATTCGGTCGGCGGGGCATTTATTGATCGCTTCGCGGGGAGCCTCAAGGACATTGCAATACAGCTATTTGGCAAGAACGACAAGACCGCACTAATTGTTGGAACGGTCATCATCTCTCTATGCATCGGAGCACTGATCGGAATCGGCGCACGCCGTCGGCAATGGATTCCATTGTTGGCGTTTAGCGCCTTTGGGGTATTCGGTGCGTGGGCACAGACGGTGCGCGCAGACGTAGGGATACTCGATGCCTGCCTAGCCGCTATCTGCGCAGTGGCGATCGGCGTCGCATGTACTCACTTGCTGCTGCGCCTAGCAACGCCGAAACCTGCAACGAGAATGGTGGCATCGCCAAAAGGAACGCCAACAGGATCGCCAACCTCGGCAACCTCACCAACACAATCAGGCCCGGACGAGAGACAAGAAGTCTCACTCCCATCGCGCCGGCGCTTCTTAGGTACAGCAGGAGGGCTAATCGTCCTGACCTACGCGGGAATGAAAGTCGCCGGAGCGTTAGCAGGCGAGGACGTGATCGCCGCTGTAAAGAACATTCGCATTCCGCGTCCGTTTCGCAGGCGTGCACTCCCCGCAATACAACCATTCGAGGTAAGCGGGGTTGCAGAGTATGTAACGCCGACATCTGAGTTTTACAGGATCGATACATCCCTGCGCACGCCAAACGTCGACGCATCTACCTGGCGCCTCAAGATAAGAGGCTTGGTCGATACCCCGTTTGAGATTAGCTACGCCGAGCTACTCGCAATGCCGAGCATCGAAGAGGTTGTAACGCTTAGTTGTGTATCGAACGAGGTTGGGGGCGACCTAATTGGAAACGCCGTTTGGCAAGGAGTCCCATTAACAGACCTCCTAGAGCGCGCGGGAGTACAGGCCGAGGCTGAGCAACTCTTCTCCCGCTCTGTTGATGGCTGGAACTCTGGCTTCCCAATCGAGGCAGCAACAGATGGCCGCGTCGCCATGGTGGCCTATGCAATGAATGGAGCTCGCCTTCCAACTGCCCACGGATTCCCTGCGCGATTGGTGGTATCCGGGCTCTACGGATACGTCTCTGCAACTAAGTGGCTCGACACAATTGAGCTGACTACTTGGCGCGGCGCCAACGGTTTCTGGGTGCCGCGTGGCTGGTCTAAGGAAGGCCCCGTAAAACTGAGTTCCCGAATTGATGTTCCTCGCGCAGGATCGCGCGTCAAGGAAGGAATGTTTGCCCTCGGTGGGGTTGCATGGTCGCCATCCATTGGTGTCTCAGCGGTAGAGGTATCTATAGACAATGGCCCGTGGCAGGCAGCAGAGCTAGGGAGTGTTGCAAGTGAACACACATGGGTGCAGTGGCGTTACGTTTGGAGCGCAACTGCCGGCGACCACACCGCAAGAGTCCGAGCGACTGATCAACAAGGCAACGCCCAAGTAACAGCGAATCAAGCACCAGCACCAAACGGTGCAACTGGTCTGCACCAAATCTCTTTCAGTGTTTAGTGGCAGTCAGAGTCTTCAAGAGTCTCATCTAGAGGACCCTATCTAGCGCGCTGAAATGCGCATACAGAGTTAGAAGCGCGCAACTGACGCACTCTAAATCGTTCTAGACATCACATACCTGATAAGAGTTAACCTAGATTGCATATCTGATTAAAGTTCACCTGTGGTTCATAGGACGGGGGCACGCGGTGGACGCCGATAGCACATTTCGGAGCGATAAATTGTATCTGGTAATTGAATCTCCCTTTGCTCGTGGGTTTACCTTGATAGGTCACCCGCAAGTGAGGAAATCTACATGAAGCAGCATCGGTCGGAACGCAGAGCGGATCACCATTCACGCGAGTTGCTCTAAGCGGCGTCTCCCAAACACTCCCGACAGTATTTGGATTATCCCAAATCTGATCTCCGTCAACAACAAAACTATGCACACCTAGGTCAGAAGATCTTGCTCTGATTACATGCTCTTGTATTAGACATACGTCGCCCTCCTGAAGGTTGTCCTTATTAAGGTCTGTCGGAAGCCGGGCATAGTTACCACGCTGGCAGAATCTTATGGTGAGTTCAAGATCTAAGGGCTGCCAACTGACTGCCCTACTCAGAGTCGTCCTACAATTATGAGGGTCTGGTTCGCTGGAATCGATTTTTTTATACCTTCCGTAAGTTCCAAGCGCCGTTCCTAAGGCGATACTCGGTTTTGTGCAGTGAGCCAGAGTCCCGGAGACTCCAGTCTTTGACTCTGAATAATCGATTTTGATGAAGCATTCGCCAAACCAAGTTCGATACGGATAGGGGGTTGAAATTTTTTGCGGATTGAAGTTGGACTCGGGGGGTTGCCCATTCGGTGAATGAATACAGGGATAATCGTTCACTAGGTTGAACGTTGATCCGTAGTTGCCGTTACTACTCGCGCCAGAGAGGTCGGCTTTATTGCTCCCTTGGTTTGTTACAAGCCATCCTCCCGCACCTAGTAACAAGAGGAGCGCAGCCAAGCTTGATAACAGCACACGCTTGCGCCGTCGAGACAGCCTCGGCGTTTGCTTCTCTGTACCGTCGTTCACATCTCACTCCATTCCTAGAACTAATGACAACGAGAGAATACATGTTCACTTAATCCTTGACAATGTAACGAAACTACAATTTCAGAGGACCAAGGAGATGAAGGCCCAGGCGGGGCTACGGATTCCCTACCTGGCGCCTCAATCAAAGGCTTTTAGGTGGAGTAAATCCCTCTGGCCACTTCGTTTCGTCATCCCAGATGACGCCGTTTAGGTTCGCCCCTTCGAGTATCGCGTTCACGAGAAATGCAGCTCTTAGATCGGCGCCGGTTAGGTCAGCATCGGTTAGATCAACCGAGACGAGATCGGCCTCTACCAGCAGAGCGTTCGTAAAATCTGCACCGGTGCAGTCAGAGTTGCAGAGGTGGGCGTCTGAGAGATCCGCTCCGACTA
>WLHA01000016.1 GCA_009702955.1 Actinomycetota bacterium | reverse complement strand
GAGGAGAGCCTCGCGGCACGCTCTTTGCCGCGTCTAGGAATGAAGCCCTCAAACGCGAAGCGATCAGCGGGGAACCCCGAGAGCACTAACGCGGCGAGCACGGCACTCGGTCCCGGCACTACCTCGATATTTACTCCGGCAAGCACGGCAGCCTGCACCAAGCGAGCACCAGGGTCGCTCACCATAGGAGTGCCAGCATCGGTTACGTATGCGACCCTCTCGCCATCGAGCATGCGCGCCACAAGACGCTCCGCTCGCTCATCCTCATTATGCGCATGCACACTTACGAGTCGACCAGCCGCAGCAATTCCTGAGTGAGTAAGGAGCCCGCGCGTGCGTCTCGTATCTTCACACGCAATTACATCTGCGCCTGCAAGTGCCTCGACGGCTCGCGGCGATAGATCCCCAAGATTGCCTATCGGGGTAGCAACAACAATTAGAGAACCGCTCACTCCCTCACCTCAATCACATCGCCAATCGCTAGCCCCCACGTTTTGAAGGAACCGGCCTCGGCCTCAATCGCTAGGGCCGAGCTAAAAACCACTCGACTTACTCTCCCGGGCCGCATCGTGGCCGTGTGAATCACTAACCCGCTGCGATCGCAGAACGCAACATCGATTGCGAACTTCATACCCACAGTGTGAACCTGCTTGCAAGGTTGAATGACAAATGCTCCCTCGACTCCATTGCGCCCGAGAAGGCCCTTTCGACGCGCACCTCGAGTAGCGGGAACCTCAGCAGCGTCGATGATTGAGAGACCGCGCATGAGCCACACGATAAACCCCTCACCTCAGACGTTGAAGCGAATCTCCATGACGTCGCCATCAGCGACTACGTATTCCTTGCCCTCGACACGGAGGCGGCCGACATCCTTTGCCTTCGACCAGCCTCCAATCTCTAAGAGTTCGTCCCAGTGAATTACCTCGGCGCGAATGAATCCTCGTTGAAGGTCAGAGTGGATTACTCCCGAGCACTCAGGGGCTTTTGCCCCAGCGCGGAAGATCCAAGCACGAGTCTCCTTCTCGCCGGTCGTGAAGAATGTGCGCAGACCAAGCATCAGGAAAGCAGAGCGAGCGAGACGCGGTACCACGCTCTCAGTAACTCCAAAATCGGCAAGCAGCGCGGCGCGCTCCTCTCCATCCGACGAGATGACATCTGGGTCGCCCTCAATCTCCGTGCATACCCCGAGAGCGCCCTCACCTAGCGGCGCTGCGATTGAGTCAATCTCGTCAATGCGATCGATCGGGACATCAACTACGAGAAGTACTGGCTTATTCGTAAGGAGAAAGACCGGGGCGAGATGCACGCGCTGCTCATCAGTGAGATCAGATCGCCAGATCGGCGTACCCTCTCCAAGAATTGCGACTGACAACTCAAGCACCGCAATCTCAGCGAGCAGCGACTTGTCGCCCTTTGCGAGACGTTGCTGCTTATAAAGTCGTTGCTCAACAGAGGCGAGGTCTGCAAGAACAAGTTCGTACTCGATCGTCGCGAGATCATCCTCGGGGTCAACACCATCTGAGCGAAGGACGAAACAGATCGCGTCGCAGTCGCGTAAGGTTCCAAGGAGTCGGCTCCCGAGTCCTTTGCCTGGCTCAGGTGCGAGTCCGGGTAAATAGGCAATCTCAAAAGAAGCAGGGACAATCTTCTCGGTATTCGACATCACAGAGAGTCGATCGAGGCGGTCGTCGGGGAGCTTCACGATACCTACCGTGCGCTCAGAGGCTCCGCCGACTGTCATTCCAGTCAGCGCGGCGAATAAACGGTCATGCCCTGAATCGGCGAGGCCAACTAGCCCAAGATGCTCCACGGTGCACAGGGTACCGGTCGGAGACCCCAAACCCCTGTAGCGCAGGCATCTGCCACCCCGAGGGGACGTGACGCCTCGCTCTGGTCTACGATCCCCAATCCGCACAAGTGTCCCAGGAGTCTGTCGTGAGCAAGAAGACAAAAAAGCGTAAGTTACGAGCCCGTCGCAATAAGGCCAACCATGGCAAGCGACCCCTCGTCGGCCGTCGATAACCTGACCTCACTTCGAGTAACCGCAGTGCAGGGGGCCTCTCTATGACGGACCTTGTGCTGAGTGCAACCTCCGAGCGAGTAACCACGATCACGCTCAATCGCCCTGAGGCTAGAAACGCTCTCAGTTCGGCGCTGCTTACCCAACTCTCAACTGCCATCAATGATGCAGAGGCGAGTGAAGATACCGACGTCATTATCTTGACTGGTGCAGACCCGGCATTCTGTGCAGGGCTCGATCTCCGTGAACTTGGTTCGGCGGAGCTCAACCTCGTTGGTGGACGCGACTCTGCCGCACTCAGTCCGTTCACTGCTCTCTGGAGTACGACGAAACCTGTGATCGCAGCCATCAATGGAGCCTGCGTAACTGGAGGCTTTGAACTCGCTCTTGGTTGCGACATTCTTGTTGCCTCAGAGCGCGCGACTTTTGCAGATACCCACGCACGTGTCGGGCTTGTCCCCGCAGGCGGGATGAGCGTGTTTCTCCAGGAGGCTGTTGGGCTTCGGCGAGCGAAAGAGATGAGCCTCACGGGAAACTTCATGAATGCTCATGACGCCCTGCGTGCTCACCTTGTCAATCGTGTTGTTGAGCATGACGACCTAATGCCTACCGCTATCAAGATCGCAGCAGACATCGCTAGCAACGATCAGAAAGCGGTCCGTGCCCTCAAGCGCCTATACGACGAGAATTCTCAGATGACAGCTCAAGATGCGTTGGCAAATGAGCGCGCGAGCTTCAGGAACTGGCGCTTTGATGCAGCCGAGATTGCCCGCCGCCGCAGCGATGTAGTTGATCGCGGCAGAGGACAACAGCAATAATCTGGTCTAACCCAAATGGCACTTCGCACTGCAGCAGTGACGACGCCGAGAGGAATACGCAATGAGCAGCGAGCGCTTTGATCTTCATATGAGCGACTCAGACGCGCTCATGTGGAATATCGAGAAAGACCCTCTGCTTAGGTCAACGATTGTTACGGTTCTCCTGCTCGACCAGGCACCCGACTGGGATGCCCTTGTAAAACGAGTCGACGCTGGCACTAAGGCCATTGCTCGAATGCGTCAACGCGTGGCGTCACCAATGCTGCGAGTCGGGCCGCCAATGTGGACCGCCGATGCGCACTTTGACCTCTCCTTTCACATGACGCGACTTAGGTCCTCGGACGGAACTCTCGACTCCGTGCTCGATATCGCGCGCAACAGCGCGATGGCGGGATTCGATCGAGCAAGGCCGCTCTGGCAGTACACAGTCGTCGAAGGGCTACACGACGATCGCGCCGCGATGGTCCTGAAAGTCCACCACTCTCTAACTGATGGCGTGGGCGGGATGAAGCTCTTAATGATGCTCTTTGATCTCGAGCGCGACGGGCAACCCCTTTCATCGCAGGAACCTGCTGCCGAGTTGGCCTCTTTCGGCGCACTAGATCTCATCACCGAGTCCATCAAACACCGACGCCGCAGAGCGGTTGGTATCGCGCGACGAAGCTTTGGATCCGCGGGGAGCATCGGTCGCTCAGTACTGAGCAAACCAAAGGACACCGCTGTCGAGGCAGGAAGAGCCGTCGGCAGCGTCGCTCGTTTTCTAGAGCCAGCCACCAGTCCCAAGTCGCCAATTATGGGGTCACGCACCCTTGCTCGATCGCTCGGCACGCTCGAGGTCCCGATGGACGATCTAAAGCGCGCAGCAAAGGCCACCGGCGGATCGCTCAATGACGCGTACGTAGCAGCAGTGCTTGGCGGTTTAATGAAGTACCACCAATTTCACGGGGAGTCCCCGGAGTCGCTCCGCATGGTGATGCCGATCAGTATTCGCGATGAGGAATCAGCTCTCGGAGGAAACCACTTCACGCCTGCTCGGTTCTTGGTCCCGATGACTATTGAAGACCCAACCCAACGCATAGCGGAGGTTGGGCGCCTTAGCCGTTGGATACGCGACGAACCAGCAATCGCTCTCACGGATGCATTGGCAGGGGTCTTAAACCAACTCCCGACAACTCTCAGTACCGCCATTTTTGGGGCAATGCTCAAGGGCGCAGATTTTGTAACGAGCAATGTTCCAGGCGCGCCGATCCCCCTCTATGCAGCTGGAGCAGAGCTGCAGCGCATGTACGCGTTCGGTCCGCTCTCCGGAGCAGCAGCCAATCTCACACTGCTCTCTCACTGCGGCACAGCATGCATCGGCGTAAACGTTGACGCAGTGGCGGTCCCCGATATAGAGACATTCCTAAAGGCTCAACGCGAATCATTTGAAGAGGTACTAGCCCTCGGCAAAGCTCAGCCCAACTAGTAAAACTGATCCCAACCCCTTAGCTAGTGGCGATGTTGCGTAGGCTCGCAGGGTGAGCATCGACACGAGCGCCATTCGCATCCCATCTGAATTACTCCCATCCGACGGACGCTTCGGCTCTGGCCCCTCCAAGGTTCGCGCCGCTGGCGTATCGGCCTTAGCGGCTGCTGCGCCTAAATACCTTGGTACAAGTCACCGGCAGCCAACTGTAAAAACAGTTGTTTCCCGCGTACGTGCAGGTATGTCACAGTTGTTCTCCCTCCCCGATGGGTACGAGGTATTACTCGCCAATGGAGGCTCAACACTCTTCTGGGATGCGGCCGCATTTGGATTGATTGAACGGCGATCGGAGCATCTCGTAATCGGCGAGTTCTCATCTAAGTTTGCGAAAGTTGCGCTCGATGCACCGCACCTTGAGAGCCCCAGCGTGATTGAGTGCGAGACAGGTAGCGTCCCGCCACTTCTGCGCCCCGACTCCAGCATCGATACCTGTGCTTTCCCACAGAACGAGACCTCCACCGGAGTCGCATGCCCTGTGATCCGTCCTCCGGGAGATTCCCTGGTGCTTGTCGACGCGACCTCGGCCGCCGGCGGAGTTAGGTTCGATGCCAGCGCCACCGATGTCTATTACTTCGCTCCGCAGAAATGCTTCGGCGGGGATGGCGGGCTATGGATCGCAACCTGCTCACCACGTGCAGTTAGGCGAATTGAGCAGATCGCAGCTTCAGGGAGATGGATGCCGCCAAGCCTGAGCCTCCCACTAGCGCTCGAGAACTCGCGTGCCGACCAGACCTATAACACCCCAGCATTGGCCACGCTCTTTCTCCTCGCCGAGCAGGTCGAGTGGATGCTCGAGCAAGGCGGGCTCGAGTGGGCAGCGAGCCGTTGCGATAAGTCAGCCGCAACTCTCTATGGCTGGGCTGAAGCAAGCGACTTTGCAAGCCCCTATGTTCGCGACCCAGGGTCACGAAGCACTGTCACCGGAACCATTGACTTCGTCGACTCGATAGACGCTGCTGAGATCGCAAAAGTGCTTAGAAACAACGGTATTCTCGATACTGAGCCGTATAGAAAACTTGGTCGCAATCAGCTGAGGATCGCCATGTTTCCGTCTATCGAGCCGTCAGATGTAGAGGCGCTTACCGCGTGCGTCGAGTACGTCGTCGAGGCGTTAGCGACTGTCTGATCTGCTTTTCGTACTCGGAGAGTACCGAGTCGATCCGCTCGAAGAGTGCGCGATCCTTGGGGTGAGTGGCGGAGGGCGCAGTACGACTAATCCGATTGCTCACGATTCACTCCTTCGAGTCAGGTTCCAGATTCCAACAGCTTGGTGAAACGAGAGCATCGCGCATGGAGCGATCCAATCGGTGTCAATTCTTTCCATACCTAAAATCTTGAGAAACCATCGCCTGCACTTCGCTCAAACAAGTGCAATGATTCGAAGCATGACCGCTCTTCTTGTTCACGGCGTACCGGACACCACATCCCTCTGGGCGCCGATGAGCGCGCTGCTCCAAGATTTTGAGATAGAGCTAGCGGCGCTCCCTGGATTTGGTTGCGATCTACCATCTGATTTCGGTGGAAGCAAAGACGATTATGTCCAATGGCTCATCGAACGTATCGAAACTATCGGCGCGCCGGTCGACCTCGTAGCCCACGACTGGGGAGCATTGCTGGCTCAGCGCGTGGCTCAACTTCGCCCAGACCTGCTTCGGAGCCTTGCATTTGGGAGTGGGCCACTTGATGAGAGTTATGTCTGGCATGACACTGCCCAGGCATGGCAGACACCTGAGGTTGGCGAGGCCGTGATGGAGGGGATTCTCGCAATGTCGCCAGAGGATCGTGCATTGATCCTCGTGGCCGGCGGCGCCCCGCCCGCTCTCGCTCGGGAGCAGGCCAACAGTTGGGACTCAAGAATGAGCATCTCGATACTCGGTCTGTACCGCTCAGTCATTGACCCAGACTCGATCTGGCCTCAACTCAACTCTCCGGTTGGTTGCCCAAGCCTGGTCTTATGGGGGGCTGATGACGTACACGCTCCACCAGAGTTTGGGGGGCGCGTAGCGAAGCGGATCGATGCTGAGCTCCTCGTCTTCGAGGGCTGCGCACATTGGTGGCCGTGGGCGCGTGCTGAAGAAACCGCCGAGGCCTTGAAAAAACTCTGGGCCTCAACCTAAAGGCTCAGTCCCACGCGCCTCTACTGGCGTGTGACCTTCGCGACACAATCACTTAGACGCTCAATCCCACGCGGTTCCCCCGGGCTTGCCGCCGAGCTCTGGGCACTCTCCTGCGAATACTCCCCAACTGCACTCAAAGCCAGGCACTACCCAGTCATGCACCATCCAAATATCTTGAAGCCCAACCTTGAATCCACCGCGCTGTGCACACTCGGCCTTACTTAGTTGCTCGCCACCAACTACGAGTCCACCCTTCATGCATAGCCCGCCGTTAAATGTGTGCTGGTGCCAACGATCGTTTGGCCCTGCGAAACCCTCGGGCGCACCCCCCGGATGCCACACCAAGTAAGAGAGTCCGATGATCTTCGAATCGGGAGCCGTCCCGTCGTAGAGCAGCTCCGACGGCGTTGAGGCATTGAAGCCAATCGCTAGAGCAGTATTCGTGTAATGAGCTCCGATGCACGGCACATACGCTGTCGACTTTCTATATCCAGCGTCCTCTGCAGTAGCAACAGTTGGGTACTTGATAGCAACTGCGCGCGCTTGCTCCTGCTCAGCAACGAGGCTTTGGCGCTCTGCAGGGGTTAACAATTCCTGTGCGTAAGGGCCGCGGTGATCATGCCCCTCAGCATCCAAGACCTGCCCCTTCGATGCTGGCGGGCCAGCCTTTTCACATGGTGTGGTGCCAAAAAGCGGGAAGCCATCAGCGTTGGTTGCAACCGGCGTCGCAACCGTTGCGCCTCCATGCGAATGCCCGGCACCATTAGCCGAGGCAGCGTGGTCATGCCCATCGCCCTGTCCATCCACGAATGTAGGAGTAAATGCAGCTGTCGCTAACGATACGGCCACCACTCCGATAATCGATACTCCAACTACGCCTACCAATCTGCTTATACGTGAAGCAGCAACACTTGGGCTCAGTAGCCCGATACACGCGGCGATCGCTCCAAACTCAAATAGAGCGCAGAGGGTGTCCGAGAAACCAAAGGCCTCAGGCGAGCCGTCTCCACCAATCGGGATTCCCGCAGCGCGCGAGACAATCCAGACCGCAATAATTGCTGCATTGAGCACAACTCCAAAAATTGCAGCGGAGCGCGTCGGTCGCCAGAGTATCCACCCCGCGAATGCAAGTTGCAGCCATGCCGAGAAGGCAAAGAAGAGTCCATGCGACCACGAGACCCCCGCATGCTCACCCATCACTCCAAAGTGGATACCGGCGGCAGCTATAGCGAGCAAACCGGCGCTCCACTGAAGACACTTACCAAGACTCCAGTCCGGAGTACTCGTGGGATCGCTAATTGGTTCTGACATGAATCTCTCCTAATTAGAAATATTGCTCATGGCTTAGCGGTTACGAGCATTAAAGCGCCGCTATCTAAATTTTGCCGATCAGCGAACGCTACTTACGCAAGGACCGCCTCCGCATACGTCGATAAACACGCCCTCGAAGAAGTAGGCAACCTGCAGACCAAGGCGCGGCTCGCCTCCACCTAAACCATGCGGATCGGTGCCAGCGCGTGGCACCGTATTTGTCTTCGGTGGCGCAGGCGTATCGAAGTCCCACTCCACTAGCGCAGAGCCGGTGTATGGGAAAGAACCAATCCGCTCAATGCCCCACATCGGCGTGGTATCCCATGATCTACCAGGCAGCATGTTTGGCATATGCGTAGCGGCACCAACTGTGCGCGCCATATTCTCGGTTGTGATATTCGCAACTTGATGATCGCCGAAGGCCTCGATGAGCAGCACTGTGTGGGCTTGAGTCCCTGGGAGTGGATCATCGGTCATGTGATTTGCATATCCATTCGACTCGCCACGGTCCCAGAGCATCTGGACAAGTGCTTGCCCAAATATCTGATCAAACGCATCTGGATACGCAATGTTGCCGATTGCTCCGAAAGCGTCGTAGTCGACACTCCTCGTTAGAAGAGTTGAGTAGTTCATACCTGGTACGCCAAGAGCAGCGCGGCTCCACTCGTTGGAGAGTGCAGTTGTCGCTCCACCCATCACCCCACCTTGACTATTGCCATTGAATACAAGCGAATGCGGCCTGAACGGCGAACCCATGTCGTTGCCCACCTCAAATGCGGGGTCAGTCATGAAACCCTCGGGGCTATTTAGTAAGCGCCCCAGCACTTGGAAGTTCAGCATCCCCTGCTGAAGTCGATCTGGCAACGTCTTGAATGTTGAGTAATCGCCAAGAACATCAACAACATTCGGGACGTCTGATGTAGACATCCCGATCCAGTCCGTAGCGCACATCGTGTAATTAAAACTATTTGCAAGCTTTCCAAAGGAGTTGACCTGAGTCGACGCACCTAGGAGTCCATGCCCATATACAAGGCTTCTGCCGGGGTTGGCGTTCCCTTCGCCGTTTACCGATGATCGCGGAATATTGCAGATAAATCCTGCATTGAATACTCCATTGGCAGACGGGAGAGCATCAGGATCGCTTGGGTCGTCATAGTTAAATGAAGTCCCAGGGGCTCCATCGCCCGTCAGATAATTCGGTACCTCAAAAGTTCCAGTTACTCGCCTCAAAATATCTGCGCTTACATTCTCCTGCACACTGCTAACAGTGAATCCGAGAGTGCCGTCAGCACCGAGTGGGTCAAATGTCTGATCCCGAATTGATAACGATCTCTCAGTGATACTCCGTTCGCTCGCAACAGTGAAGTCCCACGCCAAGTACATGTCCTGCCGGAGCATGCCTGCAGTGTTTAACTTTGAAATCATCTCCTGCATTGGAGCGCGACGTTGCTCGATCTCTGGAATGAAGGTTGGGACGATGTCTCGCTGAACCCGAAACTCTCGGTCGGGTTCGATGAGCGAACCATCCGACCTCCGCAAGTTACGAAGACCAACGATGTAGCGATGCCCCTCTAACAGATTCACTACCGGTCGAATAATCAAGAGCGGTATCGGGCCTGGGGTGCCTGATGCATTTAACTCTGCAAATACAGGCACTTTCTCCCCAGAGTCTGCATCAATCACCATCACCGGAGAGTCTGGAAGCAATGCACGCCCAAGGGCATCAATCTGAGGTTCGTCAGTGCGGGAGAGATCAAGCCCTGGGACCTCTACGAGTATCTCTGCGCCCGGGGAGAATCCATCGCTGCGATTCCATTCGGTTGGGTCTATATGCACAGAGTCTTTATTCGATGGCATCGATGCCACATCAAAATCAACCCGCAAGCCGGTATCAGTAGCCGGGTCTTCGACGGTATACGCATTACTTGGAAATGGAAGCAGGCAGCGTGCTTGACCGAGCGTTTCACAGCGCCCGGCATTAGTTACATCAATGCTCGGCTCCCACGAGAGAGCGATGCGTCGAACGACATGCTCACTACCAAGAACAGCGTCAGCCTCAGCGACTAAATAAGTGACTCCGGGTAGGAAATCTGAACCGATAAGAGTGGCAGAGAGCGTATCGCCAGCAGCAGTAAATCGATCTGTAATAGAGGCTGACCGCGTCTGCGACCCGGTCTCAATGCGAACCTGAACGCTCCCAGGATCAACTCCTGGGATCTCGATCGTCACCGGCACAGTGGAGATAGTGGCATCAACCTGCGTGCGATTCTCGGGTGCGCTGAACCACATTGGTCCATCACTATCGCCAGCGTTGGTGAGCGAGAGCACATAGAACTGACACCCCGATAGGGAGAGCAGACTCACGATCATTACCGGCACGATTACGCGCCACGATCTTGTCCAAGCCTTCATAAAAATTTCCCCCAGAGTTCCAAAAACTAACGGCCGAATTAACCGCCGAATTAACCGCCGAATGCAGTTGGGGGAGACGCTAGCGCCGTGCGGTAGCCCATGCCTCGCGTGGCTCCACTAGTTTCTGAGCATGCCAGAAGATGCGCAGCTCATAATGAAGAAAGTCCTCATAAAGTCACGGCGCTGGCGCCGAGGGGATGTCTTTATCTTCTCTGACCGAATCGTCACCACTACCCAAGAAGAGAGCCGCACGCTGAAGATCGAGGGCCTCAAGAGAATTGCTCGATCCAAGAAGGTCTTCACTGGGCTGCGTTTAACTATCGATGGCGACGACGGGCGGCTCGAGATTCGCGGACTGACATCGGCCAACGCAGCGAAAGCGCAGTCGATCATTAGCCGTATAGCGCGTGCTACTCAGGAGTAAATGTATTAATCGGGGCCGAGCGCATCGAAGGCGTGATCGCCGGTTGCCTGGTACTCGGATACCTTTCAACCGTTCTTGTTAGTTGTCACACCCCTGTTTTATAGTCGAACATATGTTCGATGAACTTAAAAACATAGTCACCCAACTACGAGATGTCTCCTCACGTATCGATGTCGAGGTGATCGACGGGAAATCAGCTGCCGAGCTAGTCCGGATCTCAGAGGACGCACGCCGTGTCCTCGATGGTCTGCGCACCTCGGCAATCGGGCGAGTCGGCACAACAGAGGCATGGCGAGTTGGGGGCTCTAAGAACTCGGCAGAGTGGGTAGCACTCCACACGGGTACCCCAATCTACGAAGCCCAAGCCGTCGTGGTACTCGCCGACCAACTTCGTCACCTTCCCCAGACTGTCGAGGCCATGAACTCGGGGAAGATCTCCACCGCTCAGGCAGTCGAGGTAGCGCGTGGCGCTACCGCAGAGCCTCATGCCGAGGAACGCCTCTTAAACCTTGCTAAATCCTCGACAGTGCGAACCCTGCGCGATGAAGCATCGCGTGTAATAGCAGCGGCCACAGACGAGGTAGAGCGCCACAAACGCATACATAAGAACCGTTGCTTAAAAACATGGACCGACCAAGACGGTGCCTTTAATTTGAAAGCGCGCATGACGGTTGCTAATGG
>WLHA01000159.1 GCA_009702955.1 Actinomycetota bacterium | reverse complement strand
GTTGTTATGGCGACCCATGACCAGCAGATGGTCGACCGAATGCGCCGCCGCGTGATTGAACTCTCACACGGACGTGTTGAGCGCGACCAGGCACGCGGTGTCTACGGCGTTGGTACCTGAGGTCTGCTGATGATCACTCGACTCTCTTATTTCGCCCGCGAGACACTCGTATCGCTTAAGCGAAACCTCTTGATGACGATTGCGGGAGTTATTACCGTAACTGTTTCGCTATGCGTCTTAGGCGGCGCATGGATGCTAAGTACCCTTGTAAATCACGGTACTGAGCGATGGAAGAACGGTGTGGAGCTCGAGGTATTTATGAACGTAGATGCTACGGAGGCCCAGATTGCCGCCATCCAGCGTCAACTAGTGAATGACCCCGAGGTACGAGATTTTAAGTACCTAACGAAGGACGATGCTCTTACTGAGTTCAGGCGCTTGTTCAAAGATCAGCCTGATCTTGTTAACAGTGTTGATGCTGCTGCGTTGCCCTCGTCGTTCCGAGTTGCGCCGGTCAAGGCCGAGTTAACCAAGACTGTCGCCGACCGCTTTCAGAGCCAACCTGGCGTGGACGAGGTGAAGACTGCTGAGAAACAGGTACGCCAGCTCCTCTCGGCCACTGCTTGGATACGAACAGCATTCATCGGCATCTTCGCCCTGCTGCTATTCGCATCGTTGTTCTTAATTGTAAATACGATCAGGCTCGCGACGTTTGCACGTAGGCGCGAGATTGAGGTTATGAAACTTGTTGGAGCATCTAACTGGTTTGTTCGAATCCCGTTCATGCTTGAGGGGTTGGTGCAGGGAGTCGTCGGCGCACTTATTGCTTTTATGGCGATGCTTGGGCTCCAGAACGTCCTAACCAATGCGATATCTCGCAACTCTGATTTCTCACGCGGTTTCTACGTAACCTCAGGGGACGCCATCATGATTGGGCTAATGCTTGTTGCTATTGGCGCAGGCATCGGCGTGCTCGGGGCAATAATCGGTCTGCGGCGCTTCATCGAGGCATAGGCGTAATCCGCCTCTTGTTATGAATCGGTTCTTAGTTGCGTTTCTTGCCTGCTCCATAGGGTTAATCGGTCCTGGGTCAGCGATTGCACAAGGGGCAACCGCTCCGGCCCCCACTAAGCAGAGCCTTCTGCGCAACATCGGCGACGCGTCAGCAGAGGAAGCGGTTGCGCTGCGTGAACTCTCTAACATTCGAGCGAAGCGTGCAGCGGCGCAGGCTCGGCTGGCGGAGGTAGATGCGCAGTTATCTGCGGCGGTGGCGAAGCGGCGTGAAGTTGGTGCACGCATCGACGCGCTCGCTCTGCAGATTAAAGAGAATCGTCGAGCACTTAGGGCTGCGCGCGACGATTTAGATCGCTCTGCAGCACGCATGTATCGCGGCGGTTCAGGGGACGGCGGGTTCGCCGCTCTCGCTGGAGCCGCGAAGGGCTTCCACGATCTAGTGGTGGGCACCAAGTACCTGTCTTCGTCGTCGAAGAACTCAAAGAATTTGATTCGCGCATTTACAGAGGCTCGCGTTGCGCTCTCGACCATGGAGGCCGGCCTTGCTGTCGAGCGCGCTGCGGTGGATGTAGAGGCTCAAACTGTCTCTGGGCTCCGCGTAGAGCAGGCAGCTGCAGCTGCCTCTGCAGTGGAGGAGGAGCGTGCCGAGGCAGCGTCCTTGGCGAAGATACGTTCGCGAAAAGCAGAGTACACACGCCAGCTCGCAGTTCTTCAGGCAGAGTCTGATCGCATCGCTGCGAGCCTTAGAGGGCGTAACACTGGGTCTCGTCCTGGGCGATTAGTGCGCCCCGCTGATGGAGCAATCAGTTCAACCTTCGGCACGCGTGTTCATCCGATTTTTGGCGATACAAGAATGCACTCTGGAGTCGACTTTTCATCAGGGATGGGTGCACCAGTGCGTGCAGCTGCTTCAGGTGTAGTGGTAAGCGCGAACTACCAGACCGGCTACGGAAATGCAGTCGTGATTAATCATGGCGGAGGAGTGGCCACTCTCTACGCTCACCTCTCGGCATTTAACGTCCGAGCGGGGCAGACAGTTACCGCCTCAATGCGAATCGCATCCGTTGGGTCAACCGGTTATGCCACTGGGCCTCACCTGCATTTCGAGGTGAGGGTAAATGGAGTCCCGGTTGACCCTCTCGGATGGTTGTAAGCGCTAGTAATAAGCGCTCGTTAGTAGTTAGTTACTTGTTTGGCTGCGGAAGAACTCGCAGGTAAGGCTTGATTGTCTTCCAGCCGCCTGGGAATTTAACCTTTGCATCCTCGTCGCTTACTGAAGCGCCGATGATTACGTCGTCACCGTCTTCCCAGTTGACAGGAGTTGCAACCGAGAACTTGGCGGTCAACTGCAGTGAGTCGATGACGCGAATAATCTCATCGATGTTGCGCCCTGTGCTCGCCGGGTAGGTGAGTGTGAGCTTGATCTTCTTGTCTGGCCCAACCACAAATACTGAACGCACTGTGAGCGTGTCATTGGCGTTTGGGTGGATCATGTCGTAGAGCCCGGCGACTACACGGTCTGGGTCTGCGATAAGCGGGTAGTTGAGAGCAGTTCCTTGTGTCTCAGCGATGTCGCCGATCCAGGCTTTGTGCGACTCTAAGTCGTCGACGCTTACGCCGATTAACTTCACGTTGCGGGCATCGAAATCAGCCTTGCGATTCGCAAAGGCGCCGAGCTCTGTTGTGCAGACTGGTGTGAAGTCCTTGGGGTGAGAGAAGAGGATTCCCCATGAGTCTCCGAGGTACTCATGGAAGTTGATGGTTCCCTCGGTGGTCTCGACTGTAAAATTGGGGGCTTCGTCGCCTAAGCGGATCGGCATTTGTTGCTCCTTGATTGGTTCTTGAGGGGGCATACTTACAGCGTGGTTACGCTGCTGGCTCCAAGGATAGCGAGGCCCTCTCCTAAATGCCAGCGCGAAGGTCGGATTTTGATTGAGGTGCCGGGTGGATGAAAATAAAGCAACCTCCGATACCCAGAAGCGGGGCCGAGTCGCACGGCTCATGATCGATACACGCCCGCTTAGGCGGCGAGAGTTTCGACTCCTCTGGTTAGGAGAGCTCGTCTCTGAGACCGGCTCCAACATCGCAGTAGTCGCCCTCTACGTGCAGGTGTATCAAATCACTGGATCTGCTCTTGCTGTCGGAGGCATCGGGCTGGTGCAGTTTGTGCCGATACTCCTATCTGCATTATTCGGAGCGCCCCTTGTTGATCGCCATGACCGGCGCAGCATTCTCCTAATTGCACATTGGTGTGAGGCCGGCGCCGCTCTGTTGCTCCTGGCCGGGGTCTTGATTGGGTCTCCGCCGCTCGTTCTCGTCTACTTCGCTGCGGCCTTGGTGGCCGGCTCGGGGAGCCTGTCACAGGCCGCTAGATCCGCTATGACGCCCAATCTTGTGACTGATGAGGAGCTCCCCGCGGCGCTCGCACTCAACCAGGCAATGTGGAATACCTGCTTGATCGTTGGTCCTGCGCTCGGAGGTTTACTGATTGCTCGCTTCGGGCTCGGGATCGCTTACGGGCTCGATCTCCTCACATTCGCGGCTGCGCTGATCAGCGTGCGCTTAATGCTCCCTCATCCTCCAGCACAAGTACCAGCACAGATACGACCGCATCTCGAGGAACGCGCCTCTTCTGGCCCTGATTCTTCTGGCCCTGATTCTTTTGGCCTCGGGAGCATTCCCCCCGAGCCTCTCACTGAGCCTCTCGTCGAGCTTGAGTCGAACGAAGATGAGGGCTGGGCAAGAGTCACTGCCGGATTCAGATACCTCAAGGGGCGCAGAGTTCTGCAGGCCACATTCATCGTCGACCTCATCGCAATGATCTTTGGAATGCCGAGAGCGCTATTCCCGGTGCTGGCGGAGGTTCAGTTCAACGGTGGCCCTGAGCTCGTTGGCTTACTCTTCTCAGCTGTTGCTGTAGGGGCCCTGCTGGGCGCCCTTACCTCTGGATGGGTCCATAGGATCCGAAGGCAAGGCCTAGCAGTCCTGCTCGCTGTTGCCGTCTGGGGGGCTGGAATCGTGGCCTTTGGGGTGAGTGGCTCGAGTATCGGCTTAGCTCTCGGGTGTCTGGCCGTTGCCGGTGGGGCTGATGTGATCTCGGCGGTATTTCGGAACACGATTCTTCAGAGATCTGTGCCCGATGATTTACGAGGGCGGCTCTCCGGCATACACATTTTGGTAGTCACCGGCGGTCCGCGTCTCGGGGATATGGAGGCCGGCTTGGTAGCGACACTTACATCGCCAACAGTCTCGGTTGTCTCAGGAGGAGTGATTTGTATTCTTGCGGTCGGACTCCTTGCAATCTTGGTGCCCTCTTTCACGAACTATCGAGCACCTGAGTAGCGAATACGTTTCTTGGGATTTATCTCCCATTTGACGCGGGCTGAAAATTTGGGTGGAATGGACCTCCCATGCCTGATCCTAAGAGTCAATCGACAACATCTCTCCCGAAAAAATTAGGGATCAAAGAGGATGCAGTGGTTGCGTTGATTTCTTGCCCGCCTGGATTCGCTCGCGAACTTGGAAAGCTCCCCGCGAGTGTTGAGGTGCGATCCAATGCGCGTGGCCG
>WLHA01000158.1 GCA_009702955.1 Actinomycetota bacterium | reverse complement strand
TCAGTTGAGGTTCTCGCCGAGTTGCCGACCATCGGCACGGTCAAGGGAGCATTTGCGATCACGCCCTTCGTGGGATTCATTTCACAGCGACCACCCTTGCTCCCTGACCCTCGAGAGGTTGAGGAAGTATTTACAGTCGCTCTCTCCGAGCTCCTCCACCCAGAGACTTGGCACTCTGAGCGATGGGACCTCTGGGGAGAGGAGTTCGATATGTCCTTCTATTTGCTTGAGAATGAGACGGTATGGGGTGCAACGGCACGGATCCTTACGGGCCTGTTAGATGCCTTGACCTCGTTGTAGGCCCCTGATCAAGAGACTCGCCGAAGACAGATGCGGCGTTGGACCCGACTGCCAAGGGACGCTGCGAAGTAGGATTGGAGATTCAGCCGGCGGATGGGAGTGCTCTCGGTGGAGATAGAGATTGGGATCGGAAAATCTGGTCGTCGAGCCTATGGGTTCGATGACATCGCAATTGTGCCGAGTAGGCGCACGCGCGATCCTGAGGATGTAGACGTCTCCTGGGATCTCGACGCCTTCTCATTCGACCTGCCCTTCATGGCCTCTGCCATGGATGGTGTCGTCTCTCCTGCCACTGCAATCGAGATTGGTCGCCTTGGTGGCGTCGCCTGTTTGAACCTCGAGGGCCTATGGACACGCTACGAGGACACAGACTCGATTCTTGAGGAGATCTCTCACCTTGATGCCGAGAAGGCCACCGCCCGCATGCAGCAGGTCTACATGGAGCCGGTTAAAGAAGAGCTAATTGTGAGGCGCATTCGCGAGATCAAAGACGCGGGCGCAGTTGCATGTGCGTCTTTGACGCCACAGCGTGTTGAGCAGTTCGCAGGTTTTGTTCTTGAGGCAGAGCTCGACATTCTCGTTATTCAAGGAACTGTTGTCTCCGCAGAGCATGTCTCTAAGCACCCAGATCGCCAGCCACTGAACTTGAAGAAGTTCATTCGCGAGTTTGATCTCCCGATAATCGTTGGTGGATGCGCGTCTTACTCAACCGCACTGCACTTGATGCGCACTGGTGCGGTCGGCGTGCTTGTCGGAGTTGGCCCTGGCCATGCATGCACAAGTCGCGGAGTTCTTGGTATTGGCGTTCCGCAAGCAACGGCGATCGCAGATGCAGCCGGCGCGCGAATTCGTCATCTTGATGAGACTGGCGTATACGTACATGTCATCGCTGATGGTGGAATGAGAACAGGTGGCGATGTAGCTAAGGCCATCGCCTGTGGTGCAGATGCTGTGATGATTGGTTCTCCGCTTGCGAGTGCGCATGAGGCGCCCGGGCGTGGATACCACTGGGGAATGGCTACATTCCACCCGACTCTGCCCCGCGGAGCACGCGTTTACGCCGGCCAGAAAGCAACGCTTGAAGAGATCGTTCTCGGACCAGCCCATGAGAATGATGGAACCCTCAATCTCTTTGGAGCTTTGCGCACCTCAATGGCCACTACTGGCTATGAGACCGTGAAGGAGTTCCAGAAGGCCGAGGTCATGGTTGCACCTGCGCTTCAAACTGAGGGCAAGTCCCTTCAGCGAGCTCAGGGAATCGGAATGGGTCGGTAGGTAGAGAGCAGTGACCGACGAGTACGGATACGACACCGTCCTCGTTGTCGACTTCGGCGCGCAGTACGCACAGTTAATTGCGCGACGCGTTCGCGAGGCACATGTTTACTCAGAGATAGTTTCGCGTCGCATGCCTGTCGCGGAGATGCTTGAGCGCAAGCCCAAGGCGATCATTTTCTCCGGGGGGCCTTCATCTGTCTATGCAGACGGTGCACCTACGATTGATCCAGCGATTTATGAAGCAGGCGTCCCGATTCTTGGGATCTGTTACGGCGGCCAACTCATGGCTCGCGACCTCGGCGGCGAGGTAGCCCATATAGGCAGCGGCGAGTACGGGCGAGCTGGATTAACGGTTGCACCTGGGGTCTCGACGCTGCTCTTCTCGGATCTGCCAGGTGAGCAAGAAGTCTGGATGAGCCATGGCGATTCGATAGTCGCTCCTCCTCCTGGTTTCATTACAACTGCAACTACCCCCGGGACGCCCTCCGCCGCATTTGAGAACAGGGAGCGCTCCCTTTTTGGGGTGCAGTTCCACCCAGAGGTTGCTCACTCTCCATTCGGCCAAGACATGCTTAAGCGTTTTCTCTACGAGGCTGCAGGTTGTCGGCCGACATGGACCAATACGTCAATCATTGAGCAGCAGGTTGATGCGATTCGCGCTCAGGTGGGCGATGCGCGTGTGATCTGTGGTCTCTCAGGTGGAGTTGACTCTGCAGTCGCCGCAGCACTTGTACACAAAGCGATTGGCGACCAGCTCACCTGCGTATTTGTCGACACTGGTCTTCTTCGCCTCAATGAGGCGGAGCAGGTTGAGGAGACTTTTAGGGCTCAGTTCCACGTTGAGTTAATACACGTCAAAGCCGCTGACCGTTTCTTGAACGCTCTAGCTGGAGTGACGGAGCCTGAGACGAAGCGAAAGATTATTGGAGAGCTCTTCATTCGCATTTTTGAGGAGGCGGCGCGTGACCTTGACGATGCTGCTTACCTTGTCCAGGGAACTCTCTACCCAGACATCGTGGAGTCGGGCGGAGCAGAGAACGCCGTTATAAAGAGCCATCACAATGTCGGCGGACTCCCTGACGACATGGCCTTCGAACTAGTAGAGCCACTGCGACAACTATTCAAGGATGAGGTACGCGCAGTCGGCGAGGAGCTCGGCCTACCTGAGGACATCGTGTGGCGCCAGCCGTTCCCGGGTCCAGGGCTTGCTGTTCGCATTATCGGAGACATCACTCCAGAGCGCGTGAAGATTCTTCAAGAGGCTGACGCAGTAGTTATCGAAGAGATAAAGCGCGCCGGGCTCTACCGAGAGATTTGGCAGTCTTTTGCAGTGCTGCCAGCGGTGCGCACCGTCGGCGTGATGGGTGATGATCGCACATACGCTTATCCGCTCATTGTGCGCGCAGTTACCTCTGACGATGCGATGACCGCAGACTGGGCGCGCATTCCCTACGACGTACTTGAGCGCATCGCTTCTCGTGTGATCAATGAGGTGCCGGGTATCAATCGTGTTGCCTACGACATCACCTCAAAGCCACCTGGCACGATTGAGTGGGAGTAAGCGCTCTCGATCAGTCCTCCTCGTCGGAGCCAGCGGCGCTTGTATCGAAGCCTGCAGCAGCAACGCGCGCTAGCAATGCATCTCTTGGGCTCTCGCCGGGGGTTCTTGCCTTGTCGTTGGCTACGCGCCAACCGTGGCGGGATGAGTAGATAAGAGGAGACTCTTTTAGTCTGCCGTAACCAAAATCGGTCACGCGTGCGAATAGCAGCACGTGGTCACCCATCTCTTTGGTCTCGAATATCTCGCAGTGAATCCACGAGAGAGAGTCGGGAACGACTGGATGGCCGTTTACCTCGGTCAGGTACTCCGGAGCGATGTAGTGAAATCGGTGTGCGGGGTAGGAGAAATACTGACCGATATCGATCTGGTCTCCCGCTAGAAACGAGACAGTAAAAGCACCGCTAGCGATCATGAGTGGATAGGTGTCGTGCTTGGGCGAGACGCTCGCCATCACGATCGGCTCCTCAAATGCAATCTGACTTACCCAGTGCGAGGTATATCCGCGAGTTACGCCGTCATGTGTTGCTGCGACGATCTCGACACCCTTCGCCGCCTGCCCAAGGGCTCGCTTTAACTTCGGATCTATCACTGCATCTCCAAGAGGCTCGTTGTTCCTCACCAATCTAGGCATTGATCGCCCCAAGACTCCGAGATAGGGGATCGAACACATGTACGATTGTCTCCCCATGACTGACTCAGCGGCAGACCACCCACTCTTAAGAGGCCTCAACCCCGTTCAGAGAGAGGCTGTCATGGCGCCCGATGGACCGGTACTCGTAATAGCCGGTGCAGGCTCGGGGAAGACTCGAGTTCTTACGCACCGCATTGCTTGGCTGCTTGCAGAGCACGGCGTTTGGCGAAATGAGATCCTCGCGCTGACCTTCACGAATAAGGCTGCCGGCGAGATGCGCGATCGCGTTGTTGAGTTAGTAGGTCCACAGGCCAACCGCATGTGGGTATCGACATTTCACTCGTCGTGCGCACGCATCCTTCGCCAAGATGCAGGGCTGCTTGGATACCGCAAAGAGTTCTCAATCTATGACCAAGCAGACGCGCTTCGCCTTGTTGATTATGTTCGCAAAGACTTGGACCTAGATCCAAAGCGCTTTACGTCGCGCTCTCTACATAATGCAATTTCGTCTAAGAAGAATGATCTGATAACTGCCTCTATGGCGCGTGAATCTGCCAGCGACGCGATTGAGATTCGCCAGGCCGAGGTATACGTCGAGTACCAGCGACGCCTTGCTGAGGCCTCGGCTGTCGACTTTGATGATCTTCTACTGCTTGTAGTTCGACTCTTTCGCGAGAGCCCCGAGGCTTTGAAGCGATGGCGTGAGCGTTTTAAACACGTGCTTGTTGACGAGTTCCAAGACACCAACCTTGCTCAGTGGGAGATCGTTCGGATGCTCGCCGAGGATCACAAAGCTGTGATGGGCGTGGGGGATGCAGATCAGGCGATCTATAAGTTTCGTGGTGCGGATTACAGAAACATTCAG
>WLHA01000157.1 GCA_009702955.1 Actinomycetota bacterium | reverse complement strand
GGGATTATCTCCGAGAGCCAGGCAAGGCGATGAGCGCGCGATGGCATTGAGATTGCGTCAAGGCGCAGACTCTCACGATCTAGGGGCCCGCGAATTGTTGTGATGTTCTCGCCGAGTTGGGCCGTCACATCGTTTACAACGCGATCGTTCGCCGTTGCAGTAGTGCCGAGTACTGGAACATTCTTCGGGAGCAGCTCAAGGAGGCGGCCGATACGGCGGTAGTCAGGGCGAAAGTCGTGCCCCCAGTCGCTGATGCAGTGCACCTCGTCAACTACAAAGAGCCCGGCGCGCGGTGCGAGGTTAGGCAGGACATCATCGAGGAACTCTTGATTAGCAAAACGCTCTGGCGCAACGAGGAGCGCATCAATCTTGTCGTCGGCGAGATCCTCTGTAATTTGAAACCAGTCGTCATTATTCGTGGAGTTGATGGTCACGATATTCAAACCGGCAGCGCGCCCTGCAGCAATTTGGTTGCGCATCAATGCGAGTAGCGGAGAGACGATGATGGTTGGTCCAGAGCCAGCGTCGCGCAGCATCTTGGTTGCTACAAAATAAACGGCACTCTTTCCCCAACCGGTTCGCTGAACAACGAGCACGCGCTCTCGTCGAAATGCAACAGCCTGGATTGCAGCGAGTTGGCCATCGCGAAACTCATCGTCGGGTCGCCCGGTAAGTGAACGCAGAGCAGCGAGTGCTTGTGCCGACCAAGTCTCAACATCTGTCGCTACCCCGTTACTCATATCTGTAACCATCTCACCTGCTGATGGATTAGCGCTGCCTCTGGTGTTAGTTGTCGTCATATCCGTCCCAATCAATGCTCGTTGCCTAGCGCTGCTGGATCCGCTGGGCTGGTGTGAGCACTCTCCTAGAGGGGTGGGACAAAGTTGAGAGCGGCTTGGTTACCTCACGCCTCGGGGACGGTTCTGCGCTCCATTGGCGGGATTCCCTCGGTCTTGGTGTTGATGCCCCAGCTCCAGATCACCTCGGGGGTGATTCGAAACTGCATGCCACCATCGTGCTCCTCGGCGACCATCGTTCCGCGCACTTTGAAGCCTCGTGGCGACCAGGGATCGGTGATCGGCAAGTCGTCGATAATCACAGATACACGCGGGTTACTCAAGACGTTCTTGAAGCGAACAGTCTTCTCGATTGCGAAGCCTCCGGAGACAAGCGTGTCGCCATCGACGCCAAAGGTCGCGACCGAGACATCTGTCTGCCCGCTCGGAGAGACGCTGCCGATTCGGATCAACGGTTGAGCCTCGAGATAAGCAATCTCTGCATCTGTAAAAACAGGCATTTGGAATCCTTCTTATGACGGGGAGCGCTCGCTGATGAGTAAGTCGAGATGACTCTAGCGGGGAGACGATCTACTCGCCTGCGATGGGCTTCTGCACCATTCGAAAGGTCAAGTTGATTCGAGGCTCTAGCACCTTGAGCTGCTTCGGCACTTGGTGAATCCACTCACGCTGACACTCCCCCGACATCACCACAAGATCCCCTGATGCCAAGTTTGTCTTGATCGTTTCCTTCGTCTCCCTATTGCGTAGGTCAAACCTGCGCGTCGCCCCAAGACTTAGAGAAGCAATAATCGGATCAATACCAAACTCGAACTCATCATCTGCGTGCCAACCGTTTGAGTCTGCGCCTGTGCGGTAGAGATTCAAGAGAACGCTGTTGAACTGCGCTCCTGCAATCACTTCAACGCGCTTCTTGAGCTCGAGCAGCAACGGCGTAAAAGCGTGGGCCTCAAGGGTCATACCCGCGTATCGATATGCAATAGGGGGCGATGCGACCCATGCGACTAAACGCGGCTGAGCAACACTCCTCCCAAAGACAACAACATCACGCTGCTCCCATGGGGTGTGAGCAAGGAGGTTCTCGAAGGCCTCGTGGGCTTTGTCTGGCTCGAGGACTGCGCTGTGCAGAACAGCCGAACTAGCGCCAAAGAGCAACTCCCGCGGTTCTTCGGACGCAAACATGTCAGGCGTATCCATCCCCAACAAGTTACGCGCAGTACGTTGGTTTATGGAGGCATCAGCTACCGAGCAAAAAAAGCAGTTCTACCTTGCTAGCAAACTTGGGTCTAGCAACGCGGGCTGCATCTCCCTCTTCCCTATGGACGACGCTATGACGGCCATCGCTATAAATGCTCCACATGCGAGAACTCCGAAATAGAACCCTAAAGAAAGGCCACGGTGGTCGTCTGAAAATGTTTGGATTGTAAGGAGCCCAAAGTAAGTCGCGCCGGCTATCGCTACCGAAGCAGCAGCCCGTCCGCCCAGCATGCATCCGATTGCTAGGGAGATAGGGATCGCGACGGCGAGTCCTGTCCAGAGAATCTGAATCCACATCGGGGGGCCATCAAAGTAAATTAGATCAAACGACCAGAAATGATTCCCGTATGCCCAGAGGACCAAATCGAGAGCGCTAAACGCTCCGGCTAGAGATGCAACAATCACCAATTCAGCACTTGGCAGCGAGACCTTGGGCTTACCCTGAATCACCGCTAGAGATACACAACCGAGTGCACCTACAGCAAGCGCAGCCGCTATCAAATTCAAGCTCATTGGTCCCGTTAAGTAACGCGTAGAGGAATGCTCAATAAGATTTATACCTAAGTCAAATACAGTTGTATAGAGCAGCACCGAGGTGCCGACTAGAAACCCAGTCCCGATTAGAGGTGTTCCTCGGCGCGCGAGCAGCATCCCTGCAGTGACCAGCAGCGGAATGCAGTACCACCAGTCAAGATTCTTGAGATACCAAGCAAATTCTTCCCCGTGTCGGTAGACCAAACGATCGCCCACCCCAACCAACCAAAATGCAGCCGACGCGAATGCGAGCCAACAAGCAAAAGTGGCTAATCGAACCGCCAATGGATTCGCTTGTGGATTGTCTTGAGTTTCGACGGTGCTCGTAGCTCCGTATCCGAAACTTGGCTGCGCTCCTCCTTGCGGCCTATCTGCAGGCGCTAGTGAAGCCCCGCAAGAGACGCAGAACGCATTGCCCTCCTGTCGGAGCGCACCGCACTGCTCGCAGTACATCAGTAGTTACTTCCAGCGGAGGCGAAAATTGCAATTATCACCACAGCGAAATAGGCGACAACAATTCCTAACCCAATCCAGCCAATGATTATGCCTGCCTTCGCGAGGCCGGAGCCGCCTTCGCCGCTAATCGCAATCTCTTTCTTCGCCATGTTTCCAAACACGATCGCCAATATCGAACCGATACCGCAAGCGCTAACTAGCGAAAGCACTAATGACGCGATCGCGTAACCATTCGTTCCTGGCGAGGCCACGTGCACATACTGAATCTGTTGGCCGGGCATTGGTGGCCCTACAGGGTTAGGGAATGGCGGAGCTGCTGGGAGAGGAGGCGTGGCACCCTGCTGGGCTACGCGCGGTTTCCCACAAGACCCGCAAAACTTTGCATCACTGCTGACCTCTGAACCACATGCGCCGCAATACCAACTCATTAGAACCTGCCCTCCCCAACCCGCCGCTCAAGGCAACGGAAGCGAAAAATCGATAGTCATCTATCGAAGTCGGCCCAAGAGTAGCCCCTAGCCGAGCGGGCTGCTCTGGGGCGTGCCCTCCTCCGATCTGCAGGAGTCGCACTGATTTGCCTACATCTATATATACATCTGAGCCCAAGCCGGACCCCCGCACGCGCTAGCGCAACACGGCACCCAACCCAATTGCCTAGTGCTCAGCGCCGGTCAATAGGCCGGCCCGGGGTTCGCCTCATTTCCCAACTCGGGAACTCCGCACCACTAAGAAAAGTCCCAGTAATCTCACACCGCGCTCGCGCGACGCGCAATGAGATAAGGAATCACTAGCAATTCCATCGTTGAGGCCCAATCCAGCATTAATGCTGCAGCATCGATTGACGGCCAATCTCTTGGAACCGGCGAGCCGGAAATCTCCTCGAGAATCTCAGCAAACTCGTCGGCTTGAACATCGTCGCCTGCAGATCTAAATGGAGCAAGACCAAACTGAAGGCGCCCCGACGACGGGTTTAGGTTGAGCGCCGAACCTCCCGAAGCTGGCTGATACTTCCGATGATGTTTTGAATCCAGAATCCGATATCCGTACTCCGCAGCAAGAACGTCAAGCCCGTCACGAAGCTCGCGGACCACTGGGCGAGCCAAGGCAAATTGCTCAGCGAGTAGGGCCACGTTCTCCGCCACTGACGCAATGCCAGCCGAAACCCAAGATGGCGAGAACGCAACCCTCGGAGCCAACATCTCCATTCCCAATGGTGAACGGAAGTAGTCAACCTCAATACCAAGTAGTGAGAGGCGTGGGCCTTCCGCGAGGTAACTCATAACCCTTCGCGTTCGCTCGCCCATCGTGCGCCCAACGTAGATGAACACGAACTCGCCGCTATCTATGGACTCCTCAACACCGCGAGCAAACCTTGTCGCGTCGAACGGGCGCTCATCGACAAGAGATAAGTGTTTCTCCGCGCGATCAGCAAGTGACTCTTTGAACCCTGGTCTCCCTTTTTGACACGCACGTTCGATTCCGGCGTAATCCGTTCTACTCCAAATGCTGCTTCCATAATCAAGCATCTGCGCTACGACCTTCCGAACATCTGCTGACTCGGTGCCGCGTTTGAATTCGATAATCACAAGTCGTCCAGAAG
>WLHA01000156.1 GCA_009702955.1 Actinomycetota bacterium | reverse complement strand
GGGCCGAGTCGGGGGTCTCGGCCTACGCTGCAGGTATGACGCGTAGGGCATTCGACTATTCACGCTGGGATGGCACGCAGGTTGGGTTCAACCTCGACGCGGATTCGCTCCTTGCCGAGATGGCCGACGACCTCACCTATCACGGCGACCCCAATGCTGCTCTTAGGCGACTTCTCCAGCAGGGGATGCGCGATAGCAACGGCGAACAGATGATGGGTCTGCGCGAGATGATGAAGCGGCTCCGTGAGCGCCGGCGCGATGAAGTTGAGTCAAAAGATCTTGGGGGACCGTTCGCGGAGATCGCTGAGCGACTGCGTGAAGTCCTCAATGAGGAACGAGCCGGTATCGAGCGACGAGTTGAGGCGGCGCGCGAATCTCAGGATCAACGCCGCAAGGAGATCGTCGAGGAGCTCAGCGCTGAGCGTAACTTTGAGCTCGACATGATGCCTCCAGACCTTGGCGGGTTAGTGAAGGCTCTTCAGGAATACGACTTCATGGACGACGCTGCTCGCGCGAAGTTCGAGGAACTCATGGATGAGATTCGTTCGGAGTTAATCAAGAGCAACTTCAACCAGCTCTCTGAAGGCATGAGCAACGTATCTCCAGAGCAGATGGTTCGCATGAAAGACATGCTCGCTGATCTAAACCAAATGCTTGAGGCGAGAGGGCGCGGCGAAGAGCCAGACTTCGATGCGTTCATGGAGAAGTACTCTGACTTCTTCCCCGGTAATCCTGCAACGCTTGACGAGTTGCTCGAGCAGATGGCGCGTTCAATGGCGGCCATGCAGCAGATGCTCAACAGCATGACCCCTGAGCAGCGCGACCAGTTGCAGCAACTCAGCGAGGCATTGCTTGACGACGTTGATCTGCGTTGGCAGATGGATGAGCTGGGGCGCAATCTTCAAAATGCGTTCCCAGATATGGGGTGGCAGCAGTCCATGGGTGGTCAAGGAGATCAACCAATGGGGCTCGGGCAGATGTCTGAGATGCTTCAAAATCTCGGTGATCTAGATCAGCTTGAGAGCATGCTTCAGAATGCTTCTACCCCTGCTCAATTGGCTGAGGTTGATCTTGATCGCGCAAGAGAGTTGCTCGGAGACGATGCAGCGAGATCGCTAGAGCAGATGCGTGAGATGACTCGGATTCTTCAGGAGGCAGGTCTGATCGATCAGCGTGAAGGCCGCCTTGAACTGACCCCACGAGCGGTGCGTGCTCTTGGGCAGAAGGCGCTCGGCGATCTTTACCGCAAACTCTTGAAGGATCAGGCCGGCCGCCACGAGGTGGAGCAGGTCGGTGCAGGGCATGAGCGCGCGTACGAGCACAAGCCATATGAATATGGAGACCCCTTTAACCTGAATGTAGAGCAAACGATTCGCAACGCCGTATTTCGCGCCGGGGCTGGAACGCCAGTGCGCCTGCTCCCCGAAGACTTTGAGGTTGAGCGCACCGAGGTCTTGACGCGTTCTGCGACTGTCCTCCTTTTGGATGTATCGATGTCGATGCCGATGCGCGACAACTTCTTGCCAGCTAAGAAGGTTGCGATGGCTCTGCATGCTTTGATTACTTCGCAGTTCCCACGCGATCACTTTGGGCTTGTTGCATTTGGACGTGTAGCGCGCGATATAAAGCCGGAGTTGCTACCTGAGTTGTCCTGGGACTTCGAGTGGGGGACCAACATGCAGCACGCGTTAATGCTCGCTCGTAGACAACTAGCGGGGGAGAGCGGCACGAAGCAGATTCTGATGGTTACAGATGGTGAGCCGACCGCCCACATAGAGGATGGCGAGGCATATTTTCAGTACCCTGCGTCGCCTGTGACGGTAGAGGAGACGCTGCGCGAGGCCGCTCGATGCACGAAGGCAGGAATCACGATCAACACCTTCATGCTTGATGCGGATTGGGGGCTGCGTAACTTTGTCGAGCAGCTGACGCGCCTCAATCGCGGTAGAGCGTTCTTTACCTCCCCTGACAATCTCGGCGATTATGTCCTTGTCGACTTTCTTGAGCAGCGCAGAGTTAGGCGCACGGGCTAGCTCTAGGTATTTGCTCTCTGCCGAGTTCCTCAGGGGCTCAGGTATTTAGGTACTTAGGGGTTTAGGCACTGAGGCCTATATCGCTCCCGGAAATCCCTGAGAATGATTGCTCTGGGATCCTCAAGGTTCTCCCGCTTCGGGCCGATAGACCCGGTGTCCAAGGAGAGCAGGCGGAGCAATGGATCAACTACCCGGCGAGATCAATCAACGAATCAAGCGTGAAGCGCGCGTCGCAGGTATATCACGTCGCAAGGCTCCCTCCATTGAGGTAATTGAGCAGAGACGAATGCAGCTGTGGGTCCTCACGGTGCTCGTAGTAATCGCGCTAGCCGCAGCCTCCGCTCTCGCTTCTTGGGCTGGTCCAGAGTCTTCTCTAGGCGCCGGACAATGGATTCTTAGATCTGCAGTAGCTCTACTCGGCGTCGGGTTTGTTGCCTACGCGGTGGAGAAGGAACTTCATCTTCATAGGCTTCTTCGCCTGCTTACTGACGAGCGCGTGCTTAATGCGGCCTACTCGCAGAGCCTTGATATGAATCGCGCGTTATCTGCAGCGGGCAAGGCGCTCAACTCCGCTCTCGAGCTTGATGAAGTGCTTGGTGCGATTCTCGCCAGTGCAAGTCAGTTGCTCGGTGCTCGAAGCGGATCCGTGATGCTCCTCGAGGACGATGCCTACTTGCGAGTAGTCGCTGTTAGGGGAGGTCACCTTTTCCGTGATGCTCGCGTTCGAGTTGGAGAGTCGGTAGCCGGACGCGTTGCGGAGACGCGTGCTCCGCTGCTTGTAAATGGAGATGCGGTTGATCTAGGGCTTCGCGATGGAAGCAAACGTGGGGGCGAGGACGGGAGCGCCATGTCCGTTCCTCTAGTCAATCGAGGGCAACTACTCGGGGTGCTAAATGTTCGTGCGCCTGGATCAGTTCAGTTCGACGACTACGACCTTCAGACACTGAGCCTCTTTGCGGAGCCAGTCGCTGCAGCCATCGCCAAGGCGGGTTTATACGCTGCGGAGAAGGCCCACGTAGCTGAGTTGGTGGAGAGCGACCGAATGAAGTCGCAGTTTGTGGCCTCCGTTAGCCATGAATTGCGCACTCCCATCACCTCAATTAGAGGTGCGGTTGCTGCGACACGACTCGTGAATGACGCCGCCCAGCGCAATGAGCTCTTGGATGTGATTGAACGCCAATCGGTGCGCCTTCAAGGAATGGTTGAGGAGATACTCGCCTCAGCCCGAATGGAGCGCGAGAGCAATGACTCTCCGGTAATGCTGCGAAAAGTTGATCTCGCTGCACTTGTTCGACTCGCTGCCCTAGACGCTCAATTAGCTGGCAGGCCCGTAACGGTAGAGGCACCTGCGGTCTGCGAAGTGAGGGCTGACTCTGAAGGGCTGCGACGAGTTGTCGGCAACTTAATTGAGAACGCACATAAGTATGGATCCGTACCAATCACTGTGACGCTTGAATGCGATGCAGAGCACGTCATGCTCTCAGTTCTCGACAGCGGCCCCGGCGTCCCAGCGGAAGAGCGCTCCAGAATCTTTGAACGCTTCTATCGAACAGACCCCAATGGAGTGCAGCCTGGTCTCGGCTTGGGCCTCTCCATCGTTCGAGGCGTGGTTGAATCCTCTGGGGGTTCGGTCTATGTTGAGGATGCCCCAGGCGGGGGCGCTGCCTTCAGGGTTGTGCTGCATACTCCTGCCGATGATCGAAGGGAGGAGGCTCATGTCAACTAAGTACCGTGTCCTTATTGTTGACGATGAGCCTGACGTATTACTGAGCCTCCGCGTAATTCTTGAGGCGGCTGGGTTTGAGCCGTCGCTAGCTGCCGATGGCGAGACTGCTCTTAGGCGCATTGACGAGCAGCCCCTCGATGTTGTGTTGCTTGACATAATGATGCCGGTACTTGATGGGTGGTTCGTACTCGCTGAGTTGCAGGGTCGAGCTGTTCGGCCTCAGGTGATTGTCTGTTCAGCAAAGACCGCCGATGCCGATCGAGAGCGTGCAGAGAATCTTGGTGCAGCGGCGTATGTAACAAAGCCCTACGCCCCTGCTGATTTGATAGCGCAGATACATTCAGTACTCGCGCAGGGCGAAGCGCACGTGAGCGTTTAGCGACTATCCCTTTAAGCAGATTTAAGCGCTTGCTCGTAGATACTTAGAGTTGATTGGTCGAAGCAGATAAAACGAATCTCAGTTATGGCATCAGGTGCAGCCATACAGGTTGCAATCGCGATCTTGGTTGCAGGCAGTAACGGATATCCATAGATGCCTGTGCTGATTGCCGGGAACGCGATACTTCTTGCTCCAACTATCGCTGCGAGTTTTAGTGATTCTCGATATGCGGATGCGAGCAGAGATGCCTCATCGTCGTCACCTCCACGCCAGATCGGCCCGACGGCGTGCACGATCCATTTGGCGTTGAGCTCGAAGCCAGGGGTGATGCGAGCCTCTCCGGTGGGGCATGGCGCCAGCTCCCTACAAGCCTCGGGTAGGCCGGCTCCGGCTGCTGAGAATATTGCTCCACAGACCCCGCCCCCTGCAGCGAGATTGGTATTGGCAGCGTTGACGACTACATCAAGTTTGGAGGCAGTGATGTCACCGAGGATCGCTTCAAGTCTG
>WLHA01000155.1 GCA_009702955.1 Actinomycetota bacterium | reverse complement strand
GAACAACTTCGGGCAACTCGGTGATGGAACTACGGCCATCAGAACTACTCCCGTCTCGGTACCCAATCCCTAGAACGCACTCATTCTCAACGAATTCTTGATCCTCGCCCGGGTGCCTCGCACCCGGGCGAGATCTATTTACAAGGTTGATAGAGAGGCGTGTCTCGAGCATCCCGCGCCCGCGAAAAGCCCAGGTGACCCCTCGCAGAGGCCATTCTCCGAGGGTTTTAAGTCACCAATAATTGTAGTTTTATTCTAATGGGATGTGTGATTTAATCCCCCCGTTCATAAGCACCCATAATCAGCGGCAAATAGGGCACCTAAAACCCGATAACAGATACCAATAGGAGTCGGTAATGGATAACGATCAGGCAGGCGCCGAAATATCTATCCGCGCTACAAAAGCAAGACGACGCAACATCTCTGTAGCGTTAGCAATCGTTGTTGTAATAGCGATCGGCATAACAGCAGTCGTAGCAATATCAGGCGATAACAAATCCGCAAGATCCGGTAGCACTTACACGCCTGGTGACCCTCTAGCCTGGACCGCAGTCGAGGGCGGTGGTGCGCATACGTGCGCTCTAGTCAATAGCGGTCAAGTCAAATGTTGGGGACAGAACACCTACGGGCAACTCGGTGACGGAACTACGGGCAACAGAACTACTCCAGTCTTCGTCTCTGATATCTCTACCGCTACCAGTATCAGCACCGGCTACAACCATTCGTGTGCGTTGCTAAGCGATAGCCGAGTCAAATGTTGGGGAGAGAACACCTACGGGCAACTCGGTAACGGGCGCAATACCACCTTGCTTGTTCCAGTCTTCGTCTCTGATATCTCTACCGCTACCAGCATCAGTAGCGGCGCATCCCATTCGTGTGCGTTACTTGCGGGCGGGAGCATCAAATGTTGGGGATACAACGGCTATGGGGCGCTCGGTAGCGAGAGCACTACTAACTCGAATATTCCAGTCTCGGTCGTTGGTATCTCTACCGTTACCAGCATCAGTACCGGCTACAACCATTCGTGTGCAGTTCTCAGCGATGGCGAAGCCAAATGTTGGGGACAGAACACCTACGGGGCGCTCGGTAACGGTGCTATCGGTACCAACTCGAATACTCCAGTCGCGGTCTTAGGGATCTCTACTGCTACCAGTATCGGTACCGGCGCCTACCATTCGTGTGCAGTCCTCCAAGGGGGGGATACAAGATGTTGGGGATACAACGCCTCCGGGCAACTCGGTAACGGTGTTACCGGTGGAAACTCGGGTGTTCCCGTAGAGGTGACGTACGCTTTTCCGGAGCTGGACCTGTCCGATGGCACACCTAGGATTATGGATCTTAGCGGCGGACGCTCACATTCGTGTGCAGTGCTTAGCGGTGGCCAAGTTACATGTTGGGGGGACGGCAGCTACGGGCAACTCGCTACCGGAAATACAATTGTAGCGTTCCCCCAAGCCGTCATTAATATCCCCACCACGACAGGGGCTACCGCCACCAGTATCAGCCTCGGCAGCTACCATTCGTGTGCAGTGCTCAGCGATGCGAGCATCGAATGTTGGGGATACAACGTCTCCGGGCAACTCGGTAACGGGACCTCCGGGATCTATTCGAACTCGGATAAACCAGTCTCGGTACCCAGTCCCTAGAACGCACACACGCTCCACGAATTCTTGATCCTCGCCCGGGTGCATCGCACCCGGGCGAGATCTATTCTTGACTGTTGTTTGCCCGCGCATTGAGTCGCAGGGACCTTCTCTTGGCGAGAAATAATTATCTGATATCTCCTAGAAATCTCTTTTAATTGTCACACCCCTGTATTACAATCGAACATATGTTCGATGAACTTAAAAGCGCAGTCACCCACTTACGAGAGGTCTCCTCGCGTATCAATATCGATGTAGTCGCGGGCAAGGATGCCGCTGCGCTAGTTGGTATCGCCGACGAGATCCGCAGAGCCGGAGATTCGCTGCGCACTGTCGCCGTAGGTCAGGTAGAGCGAACCAGTAGCTGGAAAGGTGAGGGCGCGAAAAGCATCACTGAGTGGCTCTCGATCGAGACAGATTGCCCACAGTATGAAGCCCAAGCAGTAGTACTACTCGCTGCTCAATTGCAGCACCTTCCGGTCACCCAGGCTGCACTGCGAAACGGCACTCTCTCCAACGCTCAGGCTGTAGAGGTAGCACGCGGTGCGATCGTTGCTCCGAATACTGAGACACAGCTCTTGAACCTTGCTCGCCACGCGACAGTGCGTGATCTTCGCGATGCAACTAATCGTGTAGTTGCAGGCTCTACCGATGAAGCAGAGCGCCACAGGCAGGTCCACAAGAGTCGTTACTTCAAATCCTGGACCGATTTCGATGGCTCATTCAACGTAAGAGGTCGAATGACTGCTGCTAACGGCGCTCTCGTAATGGCAGCACTCAAACCAATACAGGATGAGATCTTTAAAGCTGCTCGCAAGAGTGGTGAGTATGAAACACCCGAGGCCTACGCCGCTGACGCGCTTATGGTCCTCTGCGAGAAGGCGAGCGCCAAGCACTCGAGCGAGAGCGGAATGAAACCAGCCCGCCCTAATGCAGTGATGAATATTCGCATCGACATAGATGCACTCAAGCGTGGACATACTGAGCATGGCGAGATCTGCGAGATCGCAGGCGTCGGGCCGATCCCAGTAGCGACTGCGACAGCGTATTTGGGTGAAGCATTCTTAAAACTCCTCATTCTCGACGGCACAGACATAAGAACGATTGCACATATGGGTAGAGCACTACCTGCAAAGTTGCGCACTGCGGTTGAGGAGCGCGACCGTGTCTGCCAGGTACCCACATGTGACGTAACTCTTGGGTTAGAGATAGATCACATCGTTCCCTTCGCTGAAGGTGGCCCCGCATCCCTCGAGAACCTTGTGCGCCTCTGTAAACGTCATCACCTTCAAAAAACACATAACGGATACAGGCTCGAGAAGATTGAGACGGAGGCGGGGACTGAGATCAGATGGGCTTGGCGAGCACCGCCCGATCTAAGAAACACCGGGTAACGCCGACGCCCGCTGAGGTTCGCTGAGGTTCGCTGAAAAAGGGCATTCCCCAGAAGATCAAAGAGTGGAGATGATGGGACTATGTTCAAACCCCGCAAATCTCTTGCTTTTGTGATCTCGTCAAGTTAACCTGACAACATGAGTCTGCTTAGCACCGACGCCCTTCCGACCGACCCGATCGACGCGATTCGCCAAATCACGGCGAGTGAACTGGAGATTGACCGTCTTCGCTGCGAACTTGTGAAGCAGGCACGAGAATCTGGGAGATCGTGGGAGCAAATTGCCTCGGCGCTCGGAACAAGTCGCCAAGCTGCATGGGAGTATTACACCTCGCGCTTTCGCAGAGAGTTCGACAAAATCGCAGAGACCGAAAACACATTGTCTGAGAATGAAGCGACTGATCTCGCGGTTGAGGAGTCCAGCGCCGTCCGTCGACGTCGGCTTAGCTCACGACTGAAGCCTTGAAGATTGTGATTGACGCGAACGTTTGGGTCTCGGCGGCGATCTGAAAGGGACCTTCGCATGTACTTGTCGAGAGATGGATGACCGGTGCAGACTTTGAAGTTGTCATGTGCCCTGAATTGCTAGCGGAGATTACCGAGGTCCTCACAACGCGAGAACGACTCCGACGGTGGATTTCTGCTGAGGACGCCAAGCCCTACGTCGAAATGATCACCTCGTTGGTGGACCTCGTGCCCGATCCACCCGATGAAGATCTTGGTGTGCGCGACAGCGACGACTCGTATCTGGTTTCCCTCGCGAGAGCTCACAACTGTGACTTCATCATCACGGGAGACAAAGATCTTCTGGAGTGGGACCGTCAGGAACCCAAGTGCATCACGCCAGCTTTATTCCTTGAACTGACGTGAACCTGTTGCCGATACGAAAACACTTTATGGAGGTGATGGGACTATGTTCGAACCCCTCGAAGGGACTGAGGCTCAATAGTTTCAAGGGCTTCCGTCTGAGCAGCCATTTTCTCTACTGCAGTTTTGCGCTTGGTCATCTTCATTCTCCTGCTCGCGGCAATGCCATGCTTGAGTGCCTAAGTTCGGAGCGAGGCACCTAACTGCAGTGCGGTTGGCTCTGCGCAGCAGAACCACGACTCGGTCAGGCGTGGTATCGCATCGGACAACGTCGGATCAAGTCCAAGCGCTACGAGTCCGCACGCCTCGCGTACCGCGTCGTATACAACAGAGATCGGGTCGTCCGCAGCGAGGCGTTTCTCAACAAGAGCAGCGAGCCGCGCCTGTAGTTCATCCATCGCTGGGTCAGATGAGATCCATTGATAAGAGCCGCGCGCTTCGTCGTATGCATCGAGCGATGCGGCAAGATCAGGATGCTCAAGCAAGAGCGAACCGCGCGGGAGCAGCAGGCGGATCGTGTAATGCACGGGGTCGACGTTGCCAACCAAATCATTCTCAGCGACAAAATCGAGGACTCCCTGAATATGAGCGAGCGTTGTCCACGGAGTAAACGGCATCCACGCAGGGCGCACCGCAATTCCGTTCTCACGCAGGATGCGAACCGAATCAGTCATATCGGCGACGGTGTGACCTTTATCGAGATGCGCAAGGGTCACGTCATCGACACTCTCAAATGCTGAGACCACGAATAGGCAGCCAGACTCAGCGAACTCCGCCCAGATGTCGCGGTG
>WLHA01000154.1 GCA_009702955.1 Actinomycetota bacterium | reverse complement strand
TCACCGTAGGTAACAACCTCTCCCCACTGCACTTCGCGAGCGAGGGTCTCGAGGACTTCGCTATAAAAACCGGGTAACGAAGATGAAGGTAAGTACGGAGTTAGTTCTGCGAGTGCCGCTTGTGCCTCTGACGCGTCTCCATCACACCAGGCCTGGATCGCTGCAGCGACGCGATCATCGCGTCCGAGAGAGTAGCCAACAGGCGGTTGAGGTCCACCTGTTAAACCTGTTTCGCTTGTTTCGCCTCGTTCGAAGGAGCCGTACGAGTCTGTTGGGAGGGTTATTCGCTCAATGCCCTTTGGTCCAAGTGCTACACCAATCGCGCCGAAACGCGTTTGCTGCGACCACCAAATTGCTTGCGCACTTAGTGGCTCCAGGGCTTGCCTATCAATCATGGGACTAGACCTAGTCCGCGCACATCTTCGCGCTCCCCAACAAGCTCCTCAGTCGTGAGTCGGATGCGCTCTGCGCTGAACTCGTCATGCGCAAGTCCCTCGACAACCTTCCAGTTGCCTGAACCATCTGAAGAAACCGGGAATCCGAACTGGAGCCCCTCGGGGACTCCATACTCACCGTTGCTGACGACTGCGAGCGAAGCGAAACCCCCAGCCGGCGTCTCGCGCCATACTGAGTTAACGGAGTCAATCGCTGCATTCGCAGCAGAGGCTGCTGATGATGCGCCTCGCGCCTCAATGATCTTCGCGCCACGTTGCTGGATTGTCGTCAAGAACTCGCCCTCTAGCCATGCGCGGTCTGTAATGACATCGGTGGCAGGCTTGCCGCCGATGAGCGCGTTCCCAAAGTCAGGGAACTGTGTTGCCGAGTGGTTTCCCCATACTGCGATATTTGTTACTGCATCTACCGATACGCCGGCCTTCTTAGCTAACTGTGTCTGCGCACGGTTCTGATCGAGGCGAGTCATAGCGAACCACCGGTCTGCTGGGACATCTGGTGCGTTGGAACGCGCAATAAGGCAGTTCGTGTTGCACGGGTTTCCAACAACAAGAACTCGAATATCGCTACTGGCGTGAGCATTGATTGCCTCGCCCTGTGGCTTGAAGATTCCGCCGTTGATCTGGAGTAGGTCGCCGCGCTCCATACCGGCCTTACGTGGGATCGATCCAACGAGCATCGCCCATGAGGATCCGTCGAACGCTGTCTTAAGGTCTGTGGTCCCCTCGACTCCGGCTAGGAGCGGGAAGGCGCAGTCATCAAGCTCCATGATTACGCCCTCAAGCGCCTTCATGCCAGGCTCGATCTCAAGGAGTCGCAGCACTACTGGCTGGTCGGGTCCGAGCAACTGCCCGGAGGCGATGCGGAAGAGGAGGGCGTAGCCAATCTGACCTGCTGCGCCGGTGACGGTTATGTGAACTGGGGTTTTAGAAGCCATGGGTGGAATCTATCCCCGAGGAGCGATTTCCCCCGAAAATCTGCTGACTAGTTCTGATTGAGCCGCTGATTAGCTCGAACCCCCAACTCAAGCCTTGTGGCTCTCTGCAGATTTATGTAGTTGATAGGAGAAGGGCCCGAGCCTCACCGAGGCGGGCAATTCTCTCCGCTGCTCCATCTAGATCTCCACCATGGTCAGGGTGAGCGGAGCGCAGGAGGCGCCTGTACCTGCGCTGAATCTCTCTGCGGTCGATCTTTGCACCTGGGCCCAATCCGAGTACCTCCATCGCCCATCTGGACTCGACATCCACGCCGATCCAGCCCTCCTGAATCATCCGCTCCTGCGTATCCCAGGCCCCGGGATCACCCCCAGAGCCGGCAACAGCCTCTGCCGGGCGAGCCATTCCTGGGCGGTCGCCTGCAACCCCACGCTCAAGGAGCCTTACTCTCATGCCTCGTGCCTGTGCTCCTCGTCTCTTCATAGCCGTCCGAAAACAGGCCATGAATGGATCTCTATTGATGGCAGGAATCTGAGCGATGGCTATCAACATGCCGAGCACTTGGGTCTCAGGGCGCGCATGCACATCTATCTCGACGATGATCCCGACGCCGTCGTCTAGGAGGCGATGCCTAGATCTATCGAGCCCATGGGTATCGGACTGCAGTCTGTGTTGAAGATGTATCGATGGGATCTCAAGGCTCTCTGTAGAGATTGCAGTGAGGAGGCCCTCAATCTCTTTGTATTTCTCTTTAGCAATACGGCTGATGAACTCAGTTGAGACAGCACCAATGAGGTCGGGCCCCGCTGATCCAACCAAGGTTGGAAGATATGAAGGGTCAATAGCAACTCGACGCGTCGGCATATGCAGGCGCGTGTGCCGAATATTTAGCTCGGCAAGTACAACCGCGTTCATTACATCCGGTCTACAACAGCCTGTGCAAACTCGGAGGTCTTGACCTCGTGCGCGCCCTCCATTAGGCGTGCGAAGTCATAGGTGACAACCTTGTCCGCGATCGCGGCCTCAATGCCCGCAACGATCATCTCTGCTGCTGCATTCCATCCAAGGTGCTCAAGCATCATTACGCCAGAGAGAATGACCGATCCAGGGTTGACCTTGTCTTGGCCTGCGTACTTAGGAGCGGTTCCGTGAGTAGCCTCGAAAATTCCGTGTCCAGTTACGTAGTTAATGTTTCCACCCGGAGCGATACCGATACCACCGACCTGTGCTGCGAGAGCATCGGAGAGGTAGTCGCCGTTTAGGTTCATCGTTGCGATGACATCAAACTCCGCTGGACGGGTGAGTACCTGCTGGAGGGTGATGTCCGCTATTGAGTCTTTTACAAGGATTTTGTCGCCTGGATCTCCACCACAGTCGTCCCATCCAACGGCAACATCAGCAAACTCATCGCGCACGACTTCATACCCATAATTGCGGAATGCGCCCTCGGTGAACTTCATGATGTTTCCCTTATGAACAAGCGTCACAGACTTTCGACCACTCGTCTTTGCATACTCAAGCGACGCACGAATTAGGCGCTTGGATCCAAACTCTGAGATCGGCTTTACGCCAACCCCAGATCCCGGGCGGATCTCCCAACCGAATTCCTCTCGGCAGAACTCAAGGAGGCGAGTAGCTTCGCTGCTTCCACCTTCGAGTTCGAAACCGGCATAAACATCCTCCGTGTTTTCGCGGAAGATGACCATGTCGACAAGCTCTGGTCGCTTCACTGGGCTTGGCACACCCTGGAACCAACGCACCGGACGAAGGCATACGTAGAGGTCGAGGAGTTGGCGAAGAGCAACATTGAGGCTTCGTATCCCGCCGCCGATTGGAGTTGTTAGCGGACCCTTTATCCCAATGAGGTGCTCGTTGAAAGATGCGACCGTCTCGTCTGGGAGCCAGTTACCAGTCTGGTTAAATGCTTTCTCGCCAGCGAGTACCTCAAGCCAAGAAATTTTGCGCTTGCCGCCGAATGCTTTGTCGACAGCTGCATCGAGTACCAACTGCGCCGCAGGCCAAATGTCGACTCCGGTTCCATCACCCTCGATGAATGGGATGATCGGCTGATCGGGGACGTTTAGTACTCCATTAGCGAGCGTTATCTTCTCGGGCATCTCGTGCATCCTTGTTTTGGTTTGATATTGATGTTCTGAAATATCTAATTCTTAAATTGCGGGTTCTCAAATATCGAGTTCTTAAATATCGAGTTCTTCTCAGCCGACAATTACTGCTACTAAGAAATGACTGCCACTAGGAGAGTCAGCGCATATACGGCTGCGATTCCCCCCATCATGACCCAGAGAGTGCTGCGACCTAGGGGTCGGGGGCGTTCTGGGGCGTCGTTTGCTAGCCAGAGGTGGCAGCAGGTGCAGCGATCATCGCCCGGGGGGATGAACTTGTCGCAGATTATGCAGTGCTCTGCTTCGAGGGCCCTGTCGCTTGGGTTTGGGGGGAGGTAGCCCTCAAGTGGCCCGGTCATGGCGCCCCGGCGCTTCGCTCTGCGGCCGCTACCGCGTTTGAGAGAAGCATTGCTCTAGTTGTTGGCCCGACTCCCCCTATGCGCGGAGTGATCCACCCTGCAACCTCGCCACACGCCTCGTCAATATCTGGGATGAGGCGACGACCTTCTCCAAAACTTATTCCGGCGCTCACGAGAGCTGCGCCCGGTTTGACCATGTCTGGGGTAACAACCGATGGGCTACCGACGGCCGAGATCAGAATATCTGCCTGACGCGTGTAGTAGCTCAGATCAGGTACTCCTGTATGGATAACCGTTACGGCAGCATTGGCGTGAGCACGTTTTAGTGCTAGCAGATTCGCTAGCGGGCGACCGATCGTCAGACCACGCCCGATGATCACAACATGCTTGCCCTCAATCTCCACGCCATTGAATGCGAGTAGCGCTTGAATGCCTGCAGGCGTGCAAGGGATCGGAGCGTTAGAGCCCATAACAAGGCGACCCCGGTTTACGGGGTGGAGTCCATCTGCATCTTTATTCGGGTCAATCGCGAGTAGCGCTGCCTCATCATCAAGGCCATTTGGAAGTGGCAGTTGAACTATGAACCCATCTATTTCAGGGTTCACGTTGCAGCGGTTTATCGCGGCAATAACATCAGCCTGCGATGAGGTGGCCGGGAGATCCTCTCGGAATGAGTTGATTCCGATCTCTGCACAATCTTCGTGTTTCATTCGAACATACGCTGCGCTGTTTAGGTCTTCGCCCACAAGCACTGTTGCAAGTCCCGGGGTGATGCCGCGTTCACCTAATGCGAGCGTTCGTGCGTGGAGATCCGCTTTGACATGGTTAAG
>WLHA01000153.1 GCA_009702955.1 Actinomycetota bacterium | reverse complement strand
CTGGCTCCCGTGGCGCCTCGAGTAAATCACCTCGAGTGGAGGGGCAGGAGACCTTAGATTTAGCGGCGTCGCCTGAAGATGCCGGATCTGCGATCCTCACCAAACATTGAGCGCTCCGGAATATCAGAGTCCCTTGGCCCAAGTGGCGTGTCGTCGTTCACGGCCTCTCTGAGAGAAGCGAAGAATTCATCGTCATCCATCGCCTCTGGTGTGGGCGTTGTCTCGAATAGTGCTGGTGGAGCATCAGAGACAGGTGCTGGGTCTGCAATCTCTGCAACCTCAATAGCCGTAAGCTCAGCGGTCTCATGCGACTCTTGCACAGGCTCCAACGGCGCGGCCGGAGCTATTACAGGAGCAACTACAGGAGCGACTGGGAGCGGCGCAAGAGCCTCGCCCACATCATGGAGCGCGGGTCGTGCCGATGGAGCAACAGCCTCTCGAGATACTGCGAGAGAATCCAAATCTGCTGCAATGGTGCGGCGAAGTCGTTCTCGATAATCGGCCTCAAAACGCTCGAGAGCATCGACATCCGATGAGAGGGCAGCGCGACGAGAGGTCAAGTCGCGCACCTCGGTCTCAAGTGCCAGTCGCTGTGCATTCGCTTCGCGCTGAGCAGTTGAGGTTGCCTCGAGAATCGTCGCACGGGCCTGCGAGTCTGCAGCAGTTGTTATAGCAGCGGCGGTGGCTGTCGCCTCGGCGACTGCATCCTCAGCGGCACGCTGCGCAAGCAGAAGGGTCCTCTGGAGCATGTCCTCTGATGCGCGCGCATTAGATCCTTGTTCTTCGGAGTCTCTTGCGTGCTGCTCCGCCAGTGCGATTCGACGCTCGAGTGCGTCGATCGTGGCTGCTGCCTGCTCAAGCAGATCATCGACTGCATCGCAGTCGTATCCGCGCCGAACCTCTTTAATCTCTATGTCTCTTAGTGCTTGAGAAGTCACGTCCATGCTTTGATGGTAGCGACGCTCCAAGCCCGTGTGGTGGACATTCGGCGCATTATCCGGCCATTTTTGGCGCGGAGACTGCAATTACCCGCAAATAATGTTTCGAATAATTGAGAGGCCGAAGAAAGCCACCAGAAATGAGAGGTCGATCACGCCAGCCTGTGGGATTACTCGACGCAGTGGGGCAAGAACGGGCTCTGTGACATCGACGAGGATGCGAGCGATCGGGGCAAGGGCGCTCCCGGGACTCATCGGGAACCACGAGAGGACGGCACGCGCAGCCAAAATCACCATGTACAGCGTTAAGAGGTTACATACGAGAGAGAGAATCATTTAGCGCTGCAGCTACTTCTGGTAAAGGCCGCGAGCGGCGAGACGGTCTTTCTCCTCATCAGAGACATCAACATTGGCTGGAGTCAAGAGGAATACCTGGTCGGAGACTCGCGACATAGATCCACCAATCGCGTAGGTCAATCCACTACAGAAGTCGATCAAACGACGCTTTAGATCACTGTCTACGCCCTGAAGATTGACGATGACGGGCTGCCCGGATTTGATCCGCTCCCCGACCTCTTGGGCATCGTTGAAACCCTTCGGCTCAACTACTTGAACGCGTGCACTCGAAGCAGGAACTGGCCTAATTATCGGTTTAGTCACATCAACGACTGGGGACTCCGAGTCGGAGATTGTCCGCACTGCAGATCGAGTTACGGTTGCTGCAGGCGCTACAGGGCGCGCGCGTTCGTAACTTGGGGGAGCAGTCTGAGGCTCCTCAGCAGGAACCTGATCTTCCTCGAGGTAATAGGAACCGTCCCCCTCGAGATAGTCGTAGTCATCATCGGAATCAACGGCTTCGTTGAGGCCTAGATAGTTCATTGTGTTCTTGATCCAACCTGGCATCTGCACTACCTCCTAGAGCGTCTGCGAGCCTACAGGGGAATTCCCCAATTTCGTGGACACCACAGCTACTCCAACTCCAAATCTGGCTCAGACGAGAACTGAAGCGCTAATCATCAGCACGGCTCGGGTAGAGCGAAGGCACCTAACTAGAGAGGGTGCGACCCGCCTCAAATAGCGCCGCGTCCACCGAAAATTGAGTTCCCGACCCTGAGAATTGTCGAGCCCTGAGCGATCGCAGCCTCATAATCACTGCTCATCCCCATTGATAGCTCAACTAGGCCAAGTCCATCGGCAAGGATCCTGAGGGTCTCAAACCATCTGCTCGGCTCGCCGATTTGGGGAGCGACTGTCATTAGCCCAGCAACGTCAAGGCCAAGTGAGCGAAGTGCATCCACGAGCTCCGCACAGCCCGATGGAGCTACACCACCGCGCTGTGGCTCCTCTGCGAGATTTACCTCAACGAGCACTCTGGCCCCAGGAGCACGCTTCGCAATCGCCTCGCCCAATAACGCTCTATCTACAGAGTGCCATAGAGAGATATGCGGTGAGAGCGCCGCCACTTTGTTGCGCTGCAACTGCCCCACAAAGTGCCAGACAGGAGCAGGGTTATGAACCTCCAACAGCGGGGCTTTCTCTAAGAGTTCCTGTGCTCGATTCTCTCCAAAATCACAGAGACCTAAATCGAGAGTCAAAGCGAGCGTCGCTACGTCGATCGTTTTTGAGATGCCGACAAGGCGGATACTTGACGCGTTGCGATCACTTAGCCTCGCTGCCTCACTAATTCGACTCCGCACCTCTTCGAGGTTCTCTCTCAGTCGTTGGCTCGCGGTCTCATCCCCTTGCGTTGTCAACGCACTCGCTCCACAACCATCCCTTGTCGCCCGGTAACGCCGTCGCGCCTGAATGAGAAGAGGCTCTGCTCAGAGAAAGTGCAGCGCAGATCATCGCCAATATCTGTTACCTGCTCGGAGAGCAAGGCACTGCGGATTCCTGCGCGCAGGTCAAGGGCAGGAGTGCCATTACTTGTCTCGCCAATCACACTCGGCCCAACAACGGCTGCGAGTCGGGCTAAATCCTGCGCCCCAAACTCGTAGTGAGCCGGGCTGATACATGGCCCAATAATGGCTCTAATTTCGCCTCTACCCAACTCCCTCACCGCTGCTACACCCTCACTGATTACGCCCGCCTCAAGGCCGCGCCAACCCGAGTGGATAGCGGCACAGGCCGAGTCATTAGCTATTGCGATCGGCGCGCAATCTGCCCCGATAGCCACAAGCGGCAGCCCAACAACATTGGTTGCAGCACCATCGGCATCGGGGCGACCTGCTGGGGCCTCATCAAGGCGAAGAACCTCTACACCATGAACGTGAGTTACAAATACCCACGCATCTGGGTCGCTTGGTGTGCCCTCACAGAGACTCGCCAACAACTCGGTATTTCGCCGCACTGCTAAGTGATCATCCCCAACGTGCGTTGCGAGATTAAGAGAGTCGTACGGAGGCTCCGAGGAGCCACCGAGACGATCAGTAAACCAGACGCGCGCACAGCCGAGATCTACGTAGTTCAGCACTGCATTTACTCCGGACTGTATTAACTCCGGGCCAAGCCCGTAGGTCAGCGAAGGAACTCAGGCACGTCGAAGTCGTCGTCACCAAGACCGAGGTCGTCAGTGACACCCGAGACTCCAAAAGACTCTTCCTCAGAGCGAAGTCCGAGAGGAGCAGAGGGACGCTCCCCTTCGTAACGGTCAAAGCCAGCGGCGATAACAGTTACGCGCACCTCGTCACCAAGAGCGTCATCGATCACAGTTCCGAAGATGATGTTCGCATCTGGGTGTGCTGCATCAGCGATGATCTGAGCTGCCTCATTTACCTCGAAGAGGCCGAGGTCGGATGGGCCGGAGATCGTGAGGAGAATTCCTCGTGCGCCCTCAATGCTCGCCTCAAGAAGCGGGCTTGAGATGGCAGACCTTGCGGCGCCAACAGCGCGTCCATCGCCAGAGGCATAACCGATACCCATTAGCGCTGAGCCGGCGTTGGTCATGATCATCTTGACGTCTGCGAAGTCAGTGTTGATAAGCCCCGGAGTGGTGATTAGATCGGTGATTCCTTGGACCCCTTGAAGGAGTACTTCGTCCGCCATCTTGAAGGCGTTGACAATCGAGGTGCGCTCATCCGATACCTGAAGCAGTCGATCGTTTGGAATAACAATCAGGGTGTCAACCTTCTCTTTGAGGCGCTGAATACCCTGCTCTGCCTGTACCGATCTGCGTCGACCCTCAAAACCAAATGGCCGTGTAACTACACCGATGGTCAAAGCACCTAATTCTTTTGCGATCTCAGCGATCATGGGGGCTGCACCGGTACCGGTACCACCGCCCTCTCCCGCCGTAATGAAGACCATGTCAGAGCCGCGAAGCGCCTCCTCGATCTCAGCACGATGATCGTCGGCCGCCTGTCGACCAACCTCGGGGTCCGAACCTGCTCCAAGCCCGCGAGTTAACTCACGTCCAAGATCAAGTCGAAGGTCGGCATCACTGAGAAGTAGAGCCTGCGCGTCTGTATTGACGGCGAGGAACTCAACTCCCTTGAGCCCAGCATCGACCATGCGGTTGACAGCGTTACCGCCACCTCCGCCAACGCCGACGACCTTGATCACTGCCAAGTAGTTTTGGGGTGCACCCATCATTGCTTGCGCCTCTCCTGGCGTAGCCATAACCCTTGAGTCTCAACGTGAACCTTGGCCTTACGGTCGAGGTGTTGTAGAGGTCAAGACTTATGTAAACCTGTTGTAAGGGTTCAGACTGTACCGGACGGCGGCAACGGGGGCAAAGAGAAGCGCCCAAAGAGCACAAAAATCTCTCAAATATTCCT
>WLHA01000152.1 GCA_009702955.1 Actinomycetota bacterium | reverse complement strand
GCGCGAATAGGGAGTTCTCTACCGCCCCTATCAACAAGTACCGCTAGTTGAACGCATCGGGGCCGCCCCAACTCCGTAAGCGCATCTAAGGCTGCTCGGATGGTGCGGCCTGTGAACAGAACATCATCGACGAGCACCACAACCCGGCCAGTTATATCTACCGGAACTTGAGTAGGCCCGGCAGGATGGACTGGACGCATACCAATATCGTCGCGATAGAAGGTTGCGTCGAGAGTGCCTACAGGCACCTCAATCCCCTCAAAGGATTTAATGGCGGTTGCGAGTCGAGCGGCAATTGCGGGACCGCGTGAATGCATCCCGACCAATACAACATCGCCTGCGCCCTTATTTCTCTCGACAATCTCGTGAGCGATGCGAGTATGGGCTCTGCGAAGATCGTCGGCGCTGAATACGCGCGTACGGAGTACATCCGGGCTCGCTGCGTCCTGGGGAATCTGGGGACTTTGGGGCATAGAAAAACCCCCTGATGAGGGGGTTTGATCACCAATTGCAGACTCTTCGCTTGCTGCGATATGCGCGCTCGCTAAATTTTTCTCTTGCGGGCTCTCGGCCATTTAGATCCTCATTCAATGCGTATCCGTTGGGATCTCTCTGGATCCCTGTGACGGTCCACACACTTTAGCAGTACTTGGCACCTAAGCAAAACTCAAATATCTAGATAAGCGACCTAAACCATCAGCGACCTAGATCATCAGTCTGGAGATGAGCTCCTCTTGGAGATAGGTCATCCACGTGTAGAACGGTCTCTCCCCGTGGCCAGCGCCGACTATCTCACTTGGGCCTGGATCGTCCTCTGAGTCGCTCACACCAATGCGGGTCCCTAATACGAGTCTTAGGTCGTTGATGACTCCGATCCAGCGCCCCGCAGCATCTACATCGAGGGAGACCTCCACACCTCGACGCGAGTGCTTTCCGGACTCAATCTCTCCTATGAAGTTGGTTATGGCGATAGCGCGAACTTGAGCCATGTCGGTATGGACTGTGGCTTGAAATGCGAACTCAGCGGCGTCCTCGGTTGGGTCGAGATAGGCACGAGGAAACAACCTTGATCGCACCGCCTCATCACCGGCGACTGGAAAAGGCGCATCAACGACCGCGAGTGTTGAACGAGCGAGAGCGATAAGGGCCTCGGACTCGGGGGTAGAGAGAGTTAGCAGTAGAGGCTCTTCACCATGCTCGAATCGATAGTCGCTCACGGTCTACTCACGAGTCGCGCTGCGTAGTTGCCCAGAGACCATGGGCGTGGAGCTGAGAGACATAATGCTCAGCCTGCTCGCGCCTCCCGGATATAACGACTGAGCGTCCATCGTTATGAACCTCAAGCATCAGTTTCGTTGCCTTCTCATGTGAGTATCCAAAGAGTTTCTGGAAGATCAAAACAACGTACGACATCAAATTTACGGGGTCGTTCCAGACAACCACATTCCATGGTCGATCCAGATCGAGAGAGGTATCAGAGATCGGCTCCTGGATCTCCACGGGGAGAGCCGACTTCACGACGCGCGCACCTCAGATGCAACACGCGCTAGCAAGCCATTCACAAAGCGACCGGAATCCTTTGTTGAGTATTGCTTGGCAAGATCTACCGCCTCGCTGATCGCAACAGCCGTAGGGACCTCCTGAGCAAAGAGGAGTTCATAGGCAGATATTCGCAGGATGCAGCGATCGATCACAGGCATGCGCTCAAGACTCCAGTTCTGCGAGAACTCAGTGAGGTACTTGTCGATTGCCTCACGATTCTCGTAGACGCCCTCGAATAGTTGCAGCGCATACTCATCTGGCTTGGTTGGTAGACCCTCGAGAATCCCGAGGGGCTCAACCTCACGAACCTCTGATTCATAGCAGAGCCCAAGTGCTCGCTCTCTGGACTCACGACGTGGCGCCATTACTAGTACTAAGCGCGAGTCAGGTACTCGCCGGAGCGGGTATCGACCTTGATGGTCTCCCCCACCTCAACGAAGAGTGGGACCTGGACAACTAGCCCGGTCTCACAGGTTGCGGCTTTTCTGGCTCCAGAGACACGATCTCCCTGGAGACCCGGCTCCGTCTCGGTGATTAGTAGCTCAACTGAGGCAGCGAGCTCGACACCAAGGACTTCATCGAGGTAGGTAGGGAGAACAGCGGAGTCGCCCTCTTTTAGATAGTTAACCGACTCGCCGAGCGCAGATGGACTGACATGCACCTGGTCATAGGTCTCTGTATCCATGAAAACATAATCTGCACCCTCGCGATAGAGAAACTGCATCTCACGCTTATCGATAATCGCGAGAGGCACCTTCTCGTCGGCGCGGAAGGTTTTGTCTACGACAGAACCGGTTCGATAGTTCTTGAGTTTTGTTCGAACAAAGGCACCGCCCTTACCTGGCTTGACATGCTGAAACTCGACAACGGTGACAAGCCCATCAGGGAGATTGAGGGCCATTCCGTTCTTGAGGTCGTTTGTTGAGATGCTCAATGTGGCCCTTATCGATTAGACAACTAGTTGTTTTGGAAATGCAGTTAGCGGATCGCATCCGCCCTCGGTAACGAAGACTGTGTCCTCAAGGCGAACGCCACCGATACCGGGGATGTACACGCCAGGCTCGACAGTTACGACGTGACCAGCAACCAAAGTAGCACTAGACGCCTGTGAGACCCGCGGGTCCTCATGTATCTCGATGCCGACGCCATGGCCGGTTCCGTGTGCAAATGCCTCTCCCCAGCCTGCCGCCACGATGATGTCTCGGCAGACTTGGTCAACCTCTCTGGCAGAAACGCCCGCTTTTACAGCGTCTCGACCGGCAACCTGGCTCTCGTAAACGACCTCCCACATGTGGCGCGCCTCAGGAGTTGGCTCTCCCACGCTCACAGTTCGGGTCATGTCTGAGCAATACCCATCGACGATGCATCCAAAATCTATGACCACTAACTCTCCGCTCTCAATTACGCGATTACTTGGTCGAGCATGCGGTTTGGCGCCGTTTGGACCTGAGGCGACAATCGGGTCAAATGAATTCCCATCCGCTCCGCGCTCGCGCATCGCTACCTCAAGAGCAAGCGCAAAAGATCGCTCCGTGATGCCAGAACCAAGTATCGGGAGCAGGGATCCAAGTGCATCATCCGCTATTGAGCAAGCCGATCTGATGCGCTCAACCTCGGAGGACTCTTTGATCATACGTAAATCTTCGATTATCGGCGCACCAGGAAGAACCTCTACTTGAGGGAACCAGTTGTCAGCGAAGTCACGAGCCTGGTTCCATGTAACCCCACCAGCCTCGAGAAGAAGCCGGCGGATCCCGGTACGCGATACAACGTTTTGAAGCGCTTCGCGCTGCTCGCCAGCGGATACTCCAATTGAGATCTCGACATCTGCCTCAGCGGCGCTGAGTTGCTCACGAGCCTGCTCGCGATACCTTCCATCGGTTACGAATAACGCTTCGTCCGGCGCTATTAGCAACATGGCTGCCGAACCCGTAAAGCCCGTTAGGTAGCGAATGTTTGGTAGCCGCGTAACGAGGATCGCCTCGCCATCGCTCTCAAGCAAGGCTGCACGCAGCCGCTCAATTCGAGCGCCGACGGTCACCTTGCTTAGGCCTGCTATCACGCTGCACCGTCAAGCATTCCGAGCGCAGCATCGACAGCAAGGCGATAACCGCCTCTACCGAATCCCGCGACCGTGCCTGTTACGTATGGGGCGACCACTGAGATACGCCTCCACTCTTCACGTGAACTCGGGTTAGAGAGGTGAAGCTCAACCTTTACTCCGTCGAATGAAGCGAGCGCATCTGCGATAGCGAACGAGGTATGTGTGAACGCCCCCGGATTGATCACAATTGCCGCGCATCTGCCTCGAGCCTGCTGAATAGCTTCAATCAATGCGCCCTCATGGTTTGACTGCATATCCTCTAGTTCATGCCCTGCAGCCTCGGCGGCTTGGCGGGCATCTCCTACACATTCGAGGAGCGTGTCACTGCCGTAGATCTCAGGCTCGCGGGTTCCGAGCATGTTTAGATTTGGTCCAGAGATGAGAAGAATTATTGCCATAGGGATTTAGCCTGCCACGCCCACGACTCGAAATGCGTGAGCCAGAGCATCTGTTGGTGGATCCTCCACCAACTGAAGGCCGTCTTTCCCGGGAAGAACAAATGTGAGGCCGCCCGATGCCTTCTTATCCCTGCGCATAATTGCGAGGAGATCCTCAGCATTTACCTCAGAGCCCCCTGGGACCTCAAGAGGCAGCCCGAGAGAGGACGCTACAGAGCAGTAGCGCTTCGCAGTCTCGGAGGAGATCCGCCCTGCAGCCTCCGCCAGCTCCACAGCAAAGATGAGCCCAATCGAGACCGCCTCGCCATGGGTAAGTTCGTAACCACCGCGTGTCTCAAGTGCATGGGCGAGCGTGTGACCAAGATTCAACGTTGCGCGAATTCCTGTCCGCTCAAATGGATCGGCGGCGACAACCTGCGCCTTAATGCCACTACACATCGCAACTAGGTCTGCGAGCGCTGCGGGGTCGCGCTCTAGTACCAAGTTTGTGCTGTCATTAAGTAGCTCGATGAGCCCTGTGCCGCTGCTCTCGTTATCAGAGATCAAAGCATATTTGGCAATCTCTCCGAGGCCGCTTCGATACTCGCGAGGAGAGAGCGATGCGAGGGTATCCGTATCAGAGACAACTGCAATGGGCTGATGAAAAGCCCCAATAAGGTTCTTTCCCTCTGGAATATT
>WLHA01000151.1 GCA_009702955.1 Actinomycetota bacterium | reverse complement strand
GTCGTGGAGTTTTAGATCACAGAAAACGGCCATCCCAAGTTGATGCATGCGCTCAATCGCCTCGGGGCCTGCCTCAGCGAATAGCTCATGCCCAATCTTTGCGATACCAAACCAAGGAGCAAGGCGCTTGGCTACGGCCTCTGCGGCGGATAGATCGCCGACGTCGAGCGGCAGCACAAGGCGCGAGCGAACAGACTCCGGAGCTCCACTTGCAAAATCATTCATCTTGTCTCCAACGATCCGGTTATGTCACTTACACGCGCAACTCCGTGGCATGAGCACCACGCAAGCAATTCATCGAGAATACGCAGCGAAGCGCGCGGCTCTCTAAATGTTGCAGTACCGACCCCTACTGCACTTGCTCCGGCCATCATCATCTCCACCGCGTCACGACCAGTTGAGATACCGCCGGTACCGATGACTGGAACACCGGGTAACGCCTGGGTCACGTCATAGACAGCACGCAGCGCCACTGGTTTGATGGCGGCTCCCGAGAGTCCCCCGCGACCAGCACCAAGTACAGGTCTGCGCGACTCAGCATCGATAGAGAACCCTAGAAGAGTATTTATAAGCGTAAGCACATCGGCTCCGGCCTCTACAGCGGCCGCCGCAATCTCAGGCAGTTCATCTGTATTGGGTGAGAGTTTCGCTAAGACTGGAATCCCGAGTTTCGCTGCCACCACCGCGTCTACAACTGCTGAGGTTGCCTCTACGGAGTGGGCAAAAATACGCGACCTATCCTCAAGGTTGGGGCATGAGACATTTACCTCGACCGCTAGTAAATCTGCGGCGCAGGGAGCAAGTAGCAGTGCGGCCTCAGCAAATTCGTGGACGTTGCGACCCCAGACTGAGACGATTACCTCAGCACCTAGCGCCTTGAGAGCTGGAAGATCCTCTGCTATCCACCGCTCAACTCCAGGGCCCTGTAGCCCGACAGAGTTGAGCATGCCAGCCGCTGCCGGGTGGAGTCTCGGTGCAGGGTTGCCTCCCCACTCGTATGCCGCTAGCGATTTAACCGTAACTGCACCGAGTCGATCCGGCGGGCAGAGCCTCGCAACCTCATCGCCGTGCCCAAAGGTTCCCGAAGCCGCGACGATTGGAGACTTCATGCGCAGCGGACCAAGAACTACCGATGAATCGAGCGCACTTATCGAATTTCTCGCACTTATCGAGCTCCGTGACCGCGCTCGCGAAGTCATCTCTCTGCGCCTCTCATCGGAAACAAGCCAGTGCTCATTGACGCCTCACACGCCAAACTTCATTTGATTGTCGCGGTGATACTCCTGAAGAGATAGCACCGATACCTCTCGAGTTGTTGACTCTGCAATGCCCGCAGCGGCAGCAAGTGTTGCGGCAACGGTTGTTAGGCATGGCACGTGGCAACGTATTGCAGCACGTCGAATGTGATCGCCATCAGCGCGCGGGCCGCGCCCGCGCGGCGTATTGACAACGAGAACAATCTCTCCAGACTCAATCAAGTCAACCGCGTCGATGCCCTCCGCGTCTCCAACCTTGCCGATCACCTTTGTGACAGGTATTCCATCCTCTATCAAGGCAGCGGCAGTACCCGATGTGGCGACAATCCCGAAACCAAGCTCTGCAAAACGATGGGCAGCAACCAATCCTTGGCGCTTGTCGCGATCTGCAAGCGAGAAGAAAACAGTCCCGGAGTCTGGGAGCCGGTTGCCAGCAGCAACTTGGCTCTTCCAGAAGGCAAGCCCGAAGGATCGGTCGATCCCCATTACCTCGCCAGTGGATCGCATCTCTGGGCCCAGAACAGTATCGACCGTCGGGAAACGATTAAACGGCAGCACCGCCTCCTTTACAGAGATGTGTCCGCCATCTGAAGGCGGGCGTAGCAGCCCCTCAGTGCGCAGTTCGCTAAGGCTTGCTCCAAGCATCACTCGAGCCGCGATCTTTGCGAGCGGCACCCCGGTGGCCTTGCTAACGAACGGGACAGTTCGAGAGGCTCGCGGATTGGCCTCGATAATGATTACTTCACCATCTTTTACCGCGTACTGAACGTTCATTAGCCCGATTACACCCAACGCATCAGCAAGACGACGCGTTGATGCCTCGATCTGAGCCACTACCTCAGCACTCAGCGTTGGCGGCGGGATCGCACAAGCGGAGTCACCTGAGTGAACCCCTGCCTCTTCAATGTGCTCCATTACTCCGCCGATTATTACCTCGCCTGTTGAGTCTCTAATCGCGTCTACGTCAACCTCAATCGCGTCCTCTAAGAAGCGATCAATAAGAGCTGGGCGCTCTGCGGATAATCCACCTTCGCGACCAAGTGTTCCGAACTCGGTCAACTCTGCCATTGCAGAACGGAGCGATTCTTCGTCGTAAACAATCTGCATCCCACGGCCACCGAGCACATACGAAGGCCTGACAAGCACTGGAAACCCAACTTCGTTGGCGATGACTACTGCAGCATCGGCTGTAGTAGCCGTACCACCGGCAGGCTGTGGGATCCCGATGCGGTTGCATAGATCGTTGAAACGCTCTCGGTCCTCGGCAAGATCAATTGAGGCGGGGCTGGTTCCAAGAATGGGGACACCCGCAGCCTCCAACGCGTGAGCGAGCTTAAGCGGCGTCTGACCCCCTAGAGAGACGATCACTCCACGCAGGTTGCCAGCACGCGCTAGAGCGTCAGCGACGTTCTGAACTCCCTCCTCGGTGAGTGGCTCGAAGAACAGCCGGTCGCTGGTGTCGTAGTCGGTGGAGACAGTCTCCGGGTTGCAGTTCACCATTACGGTTTCATAGCCGGCATCCGAGAGAGCAAAGGCTGCATGCACACAGCAGTAATCGAACTCAACTCCTTGGCCGATGCGGTTCGGCCCACTGCCAAGAATCATTACCGCATCTCGCGAAAGGGGTGCTACCTCGTCTTCATCCTCGTAAGTGCCGTAGTGATACGGGGTCTCGGCTGCGAACTCTGCTGCACAGGTATCGACAGTCTTATATGTAATTGCAACCCCAGCAGCGAGGCGTGCTGAACGCACCTCTCCCTGGGTCTCCCCCCAGATGTGAGCTAGCTGACTATCGCCGAAGCCAAGGCGCTTCGCACGGCGCCAATCAGCGCGCGACATTGCTTGAGCGCTTCCGATCAACGCAACACGCGCGCGCTCATCAATAATGCGCCCAATCTCATCGAGGAACCACATGTCAATGCCCGTTGCGGCGTTGACGCGTTCGGGTGATGCACCCAATCTCATCGCTGCCTCGACGTAGAAAATCCGATCAGGGGTCGGGATAGCAGCATTAGTAAGAATTACATCGAGATCAAGCGTGTCGAACTCAGACTCTGCTGCGTCACAGTTGAGCCCACCTCTCCCCGTCTCTAGAGATCTGAGCGCCTTCTGAAGCGACTCAGGGAAAGTACGCCCTATAGCCATAGCCTCGCCGACGCTCTGCATCATGGTTCCAAGTACCGGCTCGGCGCCGGGCAGCTTCTCAAAGGCCCAGCGCGGGATCTTCGTCACTACGTAATCAATGCTTGGTTCAAATGATGCAGGGGTAACGCGCGTGATGTCGTTCAGAACTTCATCTAGTCGATAACCCACTGCGAGTTTTGCTGCGATCTTCGCTATTGGAAACCCTGTTGCTTTTGAGGCAAGTGCGCTAGAACGCGAGACTCGAGGGTTCATCTCAATAACTACAAACTCGCCATTCGCAGGGTTGACCGCGAATTGGATATTGGATCCACCAGTATCAACACCGATTCGTCGTATACATGCGAAGGAGGCATCACGAAGGCGCTGGTACTCGACATCAGTAAGAGTCTGCGCCGGGGCGACCGTGATTGAGTCACCGGTGTGCACGCCCATCGGATCGAAGTTCTCGATTGAGCAGACAACTACTACGTTGTCTGCATGGTCGCGCATTACCTCTAGTTCGTACTCTTTCCAACCAACAAGCGAACGCTCGATGAGGATTTCATTAACCGGGCTCGCCTCAAGGCCGCGCTCTGCTGCCGCTCGAAGTTCGTCGACAGTTGTTGCCATGCCTGTTCCGCTACCGCCGAGAATGAAGGAGGGGCGAACAATGATGGGGAGCCCTACTTCTAAGCCAACCTCGACGGCCTGCTCAACCGTGTAAGCGAGCCCAGATTTGGCGCTAGCGAGGCCAATTTCGTTCATCGCTTCTTTGAATTTTGAGCGATCCTCCGCAGTGTGGATCGCCTCTGCACTTGCTCCGATCATCTCGACGCCATACTGAGCGAAGACACCTGATTCTTCAAGCTCGATCGCGAGGTTGAGCGCTGTCTGGCCTCCAAGAGTTGGCAGCACTGCATCCGGGCGTTCCTTGGCGATGATGCGCGTGAGGCTCTCTACGTCGAGTGGCTCGACGTAGGTCGCATCCGCAAACTCGGGGTCGGTCATAATCGTCGCGGGGTTCGAGTTAACTAGCACCACTCGGTAACCTTCATCGCGAAGTACGCGACAGGCCTGTGTTCCCGAGTAATCAAACTCGCATGCCTGACCAATGACGATCGGCCCGCTCCCGATAATAAGAATCGTCTTAATGTCATCGCGGCGTGGCATATCAGCGAACCTCTGTCATTAGCGTGGTGAACTCTTCGAATAGGTACGACGACTCGTGCGGCCCGGGGCCAGCCTCTGGATGATGCTGAACCGAGAAGACCGGCGCATCTGTAAGGCGTAGGCCCTCAACTACTCCATCGTTGAGATTGACATGGGTGATTTTTACGCTGCGCTCCATC
>WLHA01000150.1 GCA_009702955.1 Actinomycetota bacterium | reverse complement strand
GGGGTGTCTCCTTTGGCTCGCTCTATCCAGCCCTTCGTCGCCTTGAGCGCAGCGGCGCCATTGAGGTAGTTGAGGGAGCGGGCATCGATAGCTCTGCTCCAATTCCCTCTACGGGGAGCCTGCGGGGCGAGGCTGCCACCGCGCGCCTTCGTCGCTCAACCAAGCCTTCACTTCGCACCAAGAAGGCATATCGCATCACAGCACGCGGCGAGATCCTCTTCGACGAGTTGCTACGTGACCCGTCAAACGGCGTCGACGACCGCACCTTCGCACTTCAACTCTCTTTCTGTCGCTACCTCTCCTCAAATGATCGAGTTGAGTTACTCCAGCGACGCAGGGCTGAGCTCGCCGAGCGCCTGGCCAACGAGCGCAAGCCGCGATCCACGGGAGCCGGCGGCATCTCAATCGACAGATATACCCGCTCCCTTGCAGATCACCGAAACGCATCGGTCGAACGCGATCTCGAGTGGATTGACTCACTCATTGAGGAAGAGCGTCGAATCGGAGCAGCGGAGACCGCATCAGCGAATAACACTACAGAACAAGCCGAAAATAGCATCCAGCAAGATTCAATAAGCCAGCCAGTAGCAAAGTCCAGACAGATTAATAACGAATTAGGAGCAGCCACAGCATGAGTAAAGACGGAAAAGTTAGAGTCGCTATAGCCGGAGTAGGTAACTGCGCAAGCAGCCTCGTTCAGGGCATCGAGTACTACAAGAACGCAGAGCAGGGCGACACTGTCCCTGGTCTCATGCATGTAGAGCTCGGCGGGTACCACGTACGCGATATCGAGTTCGTCGCAGCGTTCGATGTTGATGCAGAGAAAGTTGGCCTCGACCTAGGCAAGGCCATTCTTGCTGGCCAGAACAACACAATCATGTTCTGCAACAACGTTCCGGACGCCGGTGTACCCGTGCTCCGCGGACCGACCTTCGATGGCCTCGGTAAGTACTACCGAATGACGATCGAGGAGAGCCCCGCAGAGCCAGTGGATGTTGCACAGGTTCTACGTGACTCCAAAGCCGATGTGCTCGTCTCTTACCTCCCCGTTGGCTCCGAGGATGCGCAGAAGCATTACGCGCAGGCCTGCCTCGACTCCGGTGTCGGATTCGTAAACGCCATCCCGGTCTTTATCGCCAGCAACCCCGAGTGGGCAGCAAAGTTTGAGGCTGCTGGAGTCCCGATCGTTGGGGATGACATCAAGAGCCAGGTTGGAGCGACCATCGTCCACCGAATCCTTGCCCGCCTCTTTGAGGATCGCGGAATGGTTCTTGACCGCACCTACCAACTCAACGTCGGTGGAAACATGGACTTCAAGAACATGCTCGAGCGTGAGCGCCTTGAGTCCAAGAAGATCTCTAAGACCCAGGCTGTTACTAGCCAACTCGATAATGGCATCGCAGCTGACGATGTCCACATCGGACCATCTGACCACGTTGCCTGGTTGCAGGACCGTAAATGGGCATATATCCGCCTTGAAGGCCGCAACTTTGGAGATGTTCCCCTCAACCTTGAGCTCAAGCTTGAGGTATGGGACTCCCCTAATAGTGCCGGCGTAATCATCGATGCCGTGCGTTGTGCCAAGGTTGCCCTTGACCGTGGTATCGGTGGACCCCTCCTAGGGGCATCTGCTTATTTCATGAAGTCTCCTCCGGTGCAGTACACCGATGACGAGGCTCGTGAGATGGTGGAGGAATTCGCAACAGGCGCGTAAGCGCACCTATTTCAAATCTGTTCCAACCTGGAGGGTCCCGTGCAGGACGCAACTACCAAAATCGCCCATCGACTGCTCGGGCCTCTCGCGGGGCGCAGAATCCTTGACCTTGGATGCGCTGGAGGAATAGCCGCGGTTTCATTTGCTCGCGGCGGAGCCACAGTGCTTGCAGTCGACTCGACAGTTGAGGCAGTAGAGGCAACGCGTCTGCTCGCCGAGCGAGAGGATGTCCGCTTCGAGGTTCACCACGCAGATCTTGCCGAACTCGCATTTCTTCGTGCTGACTCAATTGACGCGGCCTACTCAGACGGTGCGTTCGCGGAGGTTCCGAACCTCGCACGCGTATTTAGGCAGGTGCATCGCGTGCTGCGCCCTGGTTCACCACTCGTCATGCTCATGCCACATCCGTTTAGTGCGCTTGCGAGTCTCCCCTCCGACTCCACTCCATCATTCGACGACGTGGCGCGCCCGACGATTCTCTCTTTCACAGAGGTCTTCACAGAGTTGATACGCGCAGGGTTTCGCGTTGACACACTCCTAGAGCCAGAGCTCCCAGCAGCGGATGGTCGCGACCTTGGATGCGTTGTACTACGTGCACGCAAAGAGGGCGTTTAACCTTTTTATATAGGTTATTTGACTGAAATAACCCGGAATTACTACGCTTCGCCGCGCACTATTCCTTTGGTCTCCGCCCACGCGTCTAGAAGGCGGAAGGCCTCTTCCTCGTCGATTGGTCCTTCGTCGAGGCGCAGCTCTAGGAGATAGTCGAGTGCCTCGCCGATAGCGCGCGATGGTGCGATTCGAAGATGCTCCATAACCTGGCGCCCATCGAGGGGTGGGCGAATCGAGTCGAGCTCCTCCTGCTCTCGCAACTCCACAATTCGGCGCTCAAGTTCATCCATGCGGCGATCCAGAGCGAGTGCGCGGCGCTTGTTCCGGGTAGTGCAGTCACAGCGCTGAAGATGATTCAACTGCGCTAGAAGTGGGCCGGCATCGCGCACGTAACGCCTTACAGCCTTATCGCTCCACCCCATTGCATACGTATGGATCCGCAGATGCAGATATACAAGCTGGGTCACATCCTCAATTACTTCATTTGAGAATCTGAGTGCAGTCATTCGCGCTCGTGTCATTCGCGCACCAACAACCTCGTGATGATGAAATGAGACCCCTCCGCTCTCAAACGAGCGCGTCTTCGGCTTTCCTACGTCGTGGAAGAGCGCTGCGAGGCGAACAATTACATCCTCGTGATCCGTATTGTTGATCACTGCGATCGTGTGGGCGAGAACGTCTTTGTGCTGGTGAATTGGGTCTTGCTCGAGCTGCATTGAGTTGAGTTCGGGCAAGAATTGATCCGAGAGACCGGTCCTCGAGAGGAACCACAGCCCCTCAGAGCAATCAGGGACGCTCAACAACTTCGAGAGTTCGTCGCGAATGCGCTCTGCGCTCACGATCTCCATGCGCGAGGCCATTGCCTCCACAGCCTCAACGAGTTCGGCATCGGGAGTAAGCCCGAAACGCGCAATGAAGCGCGCTGCTCGCATCATCCGCAATGGGTCATCGGCAAAAGACGACTCGGGCGACTGCGGTGTGCGCAGGCGCTTATTGACTAGAAGATCCTCAAGACCATTATGTGGATCAACGAGCACCGGCTCGCTCAGCACCTCGATCGCCATTGCGTTGATCGTAAAATCGCGACGAATTAGGTCGGACTCAACATCATCTGCATAGGCGACCTCAGGCTTGCGGCTCTCTGGTCGGTAGAGGTCTCCACGGAAGGTCGTAATCTCAAGGTCATGGCCGCCAACTCTTGCGCCGACGGTTCCAAAAGCCTTGCCCTGAAGCCAAATATGCTCCGATATCGGGCCCAGTAGGCGCTCAATATCGTCTGGCCTTGCAGAGGTAGTGAGGTCTAGATCACCGAGCGCTCTGTTAGCGAAGGCATCACGAACCGAGCCGCCAACTAGATAGGTTCTGTTACCCTCGGTGGCGAGCTGCTCTGCCACAACGCGAGTCGGGGAGCCTGGGGCAAAAACGGCACTAAGCCGTTCGGGAATTCCGTTCACGGCCCCATTCTGACCGGTCGAGTCCACCTCGGGCCGCACGCACGCTCTTTATCGTCGCTATAAACCAGAAATACTGCTCGATCGGATCAAAACTCGCCAGGGCCCGATCCCCCAGATCAAACCGGAGTGGCGGCTTCCTTCAAATGAGATTTAGCGAGGTCCGAGGCATCCATCTTGAGTCGAAGGTCGTGAGTCTTAGTCGCCGTCGCTAATGCATCGCGGCGAGTAATTACCCCTTCTTCGTATAGGGATAGGAGGCTTTGATCAAACGACTGCATCCCGTAATACTCACCCTGCTCAATAATCTCCTCGAGTTCATGGGTCAGCGATGCATCCGCGATCTTGTCGAATACTCGACCAGTTGAGACAAGCACCTCCATAGCGGGGATGCGGCCTTTCGAGTCGCTTCGCTGCACAAGACGCTGGGATACAACTCCACGCAATGAACCCGCAAGCGACATACGAACCTGTTGCTGCTGGAATGGCGGGAAGAAGTCGATAATTCGACTAATCGTCTCCATTGCACTCATCGTGTGAAGTGTGGCGAATACAAGGTGCCCGGTCTCAGCTGCCGATAGCGCGGCCCAGACTGTCTCGGGGTCTCGCATCTCGCCGATCAGGATCACATCTGGGTCCTGGCGCAGAACGCGCTTGAGGGCCGCATGGAAATCCTCTGTATCTGTACCAATTTCACGCTGATTCACGATGCTGCGCTTATCAGGGTGGAGCACCTCAATCGGGTCCTCGATCGTCATGATGTGCTTAGCCATGGTCTCGTTAATGTGGTCGATCATCGCCGCAAGGGTCGTTGTCTTCCCAGAACCAGTCGGGCCTGTTACAAGGACTAGCCCTCGCGGCTCCTCTGCGAGTCTCCGCACTACTGGCGGAAGACCAAGGGTCTCAAATGATGGAATCCCAGGCAGGACACGCCTCAGAACCATTCCAACGCTCCCGCGCTGACGG
>WLHA01000015.1 GCA_009702955.1 Actinomycetota bacterium | reverse complement strand
GTTTAGTGCGGATGAAGAGTGAAACTAGGGAGACAGAGTGATAGATAAAGACGCAATTGGTTCTACCGATGATGGTTATGTGATGCAGGTTGAGCTCGGAAAGATTCGCGAGTTTGCACGCGCCACTCAGTCTGCGAATACCGCATATCTAGAGACCGCTAACCCTGTGATTCCACCCACATTCTTAACTACTCAGCAGTTTTGGTCCACCCCGGGGAGTGGGGTGTTCTCCAAAATCAAGATGGATCGACGCCGACTTCTGCATGGCGCACAGGAGTACGTATTTCATGGTCCGCCGCCTAAGGCTGGAACAACCCTGAGCGTGCAGACACGCATTGACGACATTTACGAGAAAGAGGGGAGACGCGGCGGAACAATGACATTCGTTGTATCCGTGACTGAGTTTCGTGATGCCGAAGGCGTTCTGGTTGCAGAGGCAAGGTCAACTGCTATTGAGACTGGGCGAGCCCCTGAGAAAGATGCATCATGAATCTGAAGTGGGAAGATCTATCGGTTGGTACTGAGCTTCCTGAGCGCGAGTACGGGCCTTTAACACTTACTGATTTTGTGCGTTATCAAGGCGCATCTGGTGACTTCAACCCGATCCATCACGATGATGCGTTCGCGAAGTCTGCAGGGTTCCCTGAGCCGTTCTCCGTGGGGATGCTCCAGGCCGGAATCCTTGGAAGTTACGTGACCGATCTGTTTGGTGCTGAGAATGTACGTCGCTTCTCGGTGCAGTTCCGTGAGCAGGTATGGGCGGGTGATCGACTTATCTGCACGGGAGAGGTAGTGGCAATTCTCGATGGTGCCGATGCCGGTACGGGTGAGCGCAGCATCGACCTCAAGCTAAATGTTGCGCGCGTTGGTGGTGGGAGTGCCATTAAAGGCGAAGCAACCTTCGTGGTTGCCTGACGCCATACCGAAGCGGCCTAGTTACTCTCGCTAGTAGTTAGCTCTTAGAGGTGAAGGTCCACTGATAGGTGTCGATCTCGACCCCGGGGTCGGTCTGGCGCTCAATGTGTACGACAACGGTATTGGTACCCGGCTGATACCGATTTATGTCCTTGTCAGCCCCCGGCTGGAAAGTAAGGCGACCCAGCGCCTTGACGCGTGAGAGTTGATCCTCAGGAATTGGGGTGCAGGTCTTGGTTGGTCCGCAGACATCAATTGTGGCAAAGAGGTCATCGCGCAGGTCAACAATGATTGCGGATTGTGGTGGAACAATCGTGTTGGGCTCTGGCGCGATGTCCGTAACATTGCCGTTCGGGGTGCGCTGGGTGCGTGTAGTGGTATCTGCACTGAATCCGGCGATCAAGAAGATACTGAGCACTGCAACTACCCCAGCTGCGACGACGGCGAAGCGCCCGGGGTGCTTGAATGCCTTTCGCTTTACCGGAGTAGTGGAGTTCGCTGAATTACCCGGATTCCCTGCATTCGCCATGTGTTTACGGTACTCCGGCATCAACGTGTCCCTGTTATCGCAATTGCGGAATCGGTCACACTAAGTGCGGTTGATTCACGTCGCAAAGGATTAACAATGACGTATTCCACGCTTTAGGGTCGATTGCCCGGTACCGTGGCGCGATGGCAGTAGGCGGCGGAGGAGACCTCGTCGGCCGTGTTTTGGCCGATCGATACCGACTCCTCAGCCCTATCGGGGCTGGGGGTAGCGGACGCGTCTACATCGCCGATGACGTAAAACTCAAGCGCCGAGTAGCCGTGAAGGTGCTGCATCCAGGTCTCGCTGAGGATGCAGGTTTTCTCCGGCGCTTTCGAAACGAGGCGCGCCTATCCGCGCAGCTGCATCACCCCAACATCATGGCAGTACACGACTGGGGCGATGAGGGCGAGCCTTTCATGGTGGTGGAGCTCCTAACAGGAGGTTCGCTTCGCGGCATGCTCGATGCGGGGGCGACTCTTACCCCCTCACAGGCCGCTCATGTTGGAGTTCAGGTTGCATCGGCACTTGAGTATGCGCATGGCCACGGTTTTGTACATAGAGACATCAAGCCAGCAAACTTGCTCTTCGATGAACATGGAATAGTGAGGGTCGCTGATTTCGGTTTAGCGCGTGCTCTCGCAGAGGCATCATGGACAGAGCCTTCGGGGACAATTCTCGGCACAGCGCGGTATGCCTCCCCCGAGCAGGTGAGCGGGTCTCCGCTAGATCAGCGCTCTGACCTTTACGCGTTGGCTCTCGTATTGGTAGAGGCAGTGACAGGGGATCTTCCCTTCGCGACGGATACAACGCTTGCAACTCTTGCCGCGCGCACTCAGGCTCCAGTGGCCGCGCCGGCAGAGCTAGGGCCGCTCATTGCAGTAGTTGAGCGTGCTGGTCGCGTAGACCCGAATGACCGTTATCCCGACGCAGCAACCATGAGAAGCGCGTTAGAGGATGCAGTCAAGATGCTTCCTCCTCCAGGGCCACTGCGCCTTGCTGGGCTTGATGATGTCGTTAGCGACCCAAATCCAACACAGGTACCTGTATCGCGAGCGCTCCTCTTTGACCAAGAGCGCCCAGACCAGCCATCGCCAAATACCGCGAGACGCCCAGCCCCTGCGCGGCGTCGACCGACCGCTGCGATCGTTGTCGGTGTAGCAGCCTCTGCAGCTGTTCTCACAGCGGCATTCCTTCTAAGTAACGCAAATCTTGGGGCAGCTGTTGTTACTCCCAATGCTGTCGGCAGCACCATCTCGAACGCGCGCGACTTGATAGCAAGCGGCGGTCTGCTCGTGACTGAGAAAGAGCGCTTCTCTGATGACCCCAGAGGCGTCGTGATCTCCCAGTCGCCTGCGGCAGGTCGTGACATAACATCTGGGGGGCGCGTTGAAATAGTTGTCTCAAGGGGTCCGGCTCCGATCGCTATCCCGAGGGTCGCGGGCAAGACAGTCGCAGACGCGCGCGCCGAACTCGCAGCCGCCGGATTCGCGGTCATAGAGGAGCACCGATTCGACGAGACAGCTCCGAGCGGAACAGTGATTAGAACGAAGCCAGCACAGCGTGCTCCTCGCGACTCCAGCGTTGTGATCGTGGTCTCCGATGGTAAGGCCCCAGTCGCGATTCCTTCTCTCGCTAACAGCACGTATGACAACGCAGTTAATGCATTGACGAATGCTGGTTTTATCCCGGCGCGGAGCGAAGCCTTTAGTGACACAGTGGCAGCCGGGACCGTAATCAATACAGAGCCTGCCGGCGGCGGGAAGGCCCAACCTGGTAGCACGGTCAAGATAATTGTGAGTAAGGGCCCAGATGTCGTAACTGTGCCGAATGTGAGAGGCCTTACGCTCGATGCTGCATCTGCGCAGCTCCAAGCAGCCGGGCTGACATCGTCAGTATCAGGCGCATATAGACCGGGCGCGAAGGTGCGCGCACAAGACCCTCCAAATGGGGCCGTCGTCAAGCGTGGAGCCACGGTAACGCTCTTCTTCTAAGTAGTTCTCTGCGTGCTGACCCGAGTTATGCGCTTGCTGGGGTCTAAGGCCTAATCTCCTTAGGTTCAATGAGGGCCTCCAACCGAGGTGGCTCCGGAAATCGTTAGGGAGAATTCAGATGGGTGCACTCGATGGGCGCGTTGCAATTATTACTGGTGCTGGCGGTGGCCTTGGGCGTGAGCACGCACTCCTCTTTGCATCCGAGGGCGCAAAGGTTGTTGTAAACGATCTTGGTGGAAACGTAGATGGGTCAGGGGCCGATCGTGCTGCAGCGCAGGTTGTCGTCGATGAGATTCTTGCGATGGGTGGCGAGGCAGTAGCGAACGTAGACAACGTCGCGGATTGGGAGGGTGCGCAGCGCCTAGTGCAGACCGCAGTCGATACTTTTGGCGACCTCCACGTTCTCGTGAACAACGCTGGAATTCTGCGAGACCGCGTGCTTGTGAACATGAGCGAGCAGGAGTGGGACGCAGTAATTCACGTCCACCTCAAGGGCCACTTTGCTCCAACGCGTTTTGCAGCTGCCTACTGGCGTGAGAAGACCAAGGCCGGCAAGACAACAAACGCCGCGATCATCAACACCTCGTCTACCTCGGGAATATTCGGAAACCCTGGCCAATCAAACTACGGCGCTGCTAAGAGTGGGATCGCTTCCTTCTCGCAGATCATCGCTATGGAGCTTGATCGTTATGGAGTGCGCTCAAACGCTATTGCGCCGGCCGCGCGCACGCGTATGACCGAGGGCGCACCCGGGCTCTCCGAGGTAGTAAAGGCACCGACAGATGCCGCGAAGTTCGATGTATGGGCGCCGGCGAATGTCTCTCCAATGGTTGCGTACCTCGCTACAGAGGACTGCCCCTTCACAGGCGAGACCTTCCTTGTCCAGGGCGACTCGGTGCAGCGTTGTGCTCCATGGAGTCTCGCTGAGAAGATCTCGAACGACAAGGAGCGCTGGACTGTTGCTCAACTTCAGGCGGCAGCACCGACAGGGCTAGCCAAGAAGTAACAGCCAAGAAGCAACTCCGAGAGGGCAGTCTCGCACTACGAGTAGTAGCGAAAGTCTCTGAATATGGGCCCCGGAGCAATCCGGGGTCCATATTCGTCTCGCAGGCCCCAGCCCTATCGTTGAAGTCTCGCCACCGTAGGCTGTGGGCTTCCCCTACCGTCCGAGAGTCTTAGAGTGCCTGAACCAACAGAGTTAGACGAAGTGAAGGGGCGGCTGAGGCTCCACGACGGCCCTCACTATCGCTGGTGGGTCCTTGGCGCTGTCCTTGCTGGTGTATTCGTCTCTGGCGCACTCATCACCATCATCGGCGTCTCTCTTGCGACAGTCGCAGCCGATCTCGGTACAAATACCGCATCCCTTACCTGGGTTGTAACAGGGCCGCTGCTAGCGGTTGCTTTGACGATGCCGCTCTTCGGAAAACTTGGTGACGTCTGGGGGCTTAGGCGTGTCTACCTAATTGGGCTACTCGGCTTTACCGTGGGATCGATCCTCACTGCATTCGCGTGGAATGGACCGTCGTTGATTGCGTTTCGCATTCTTGGTGCAATCCCAGGGGCAGCTATGGGGCCGACGGCGATGGCGTTAGTGATGCGCGCGTTCCCTCCAAAGGAGCGCGTCAAAGCGATGGGGTGGTGGTCCCTGGTCGGGGCCGGAGCTCCGGTGATAGGGGTAATTGCTGGAGGGCCGCTAGTAGAGATATTTGGATGGCGCTCACTCTTTATTGCTCAGGCGCCCTTCTCTATTGCGGCATTTGTTCTTGGGTATGTGGTGCTTCGCGAAGCGCCGCGTCGTGATCGTCAGCCAATTGACATCGCTGGTGCCGCATGGCTAGCCCTGGGCACAGTTAGCGCTCTGCTTGCTCTAACCATTGGGGGCCGATCTGGATGGGGCCAACCAATCATTCCAATACTGGGGATTACTGCAGTTATTGGATACATATTCTTCATTCGCGTTGAGAGAGTCGCTCCACACCCGTTGCTACCTCTCGAGTTCTTCAAAGAGCGGAGTTTCTCGGCATCGCTCGCGGCGCAGTTCGCCTCAAACTTCGCGTACATGGGTGGGTTCATCGTCACTCCCTTATTGCTTCAATACCGTTTTGGATACTCGGTATCGCAGACTGCAGGTGCGTCGATTGTTCGCCCACTCACATTTAGCCTCTGTGCAGCGGCGGCCGGTTATGTCGCTGCGCGCATCGGTGCGAGGAAGAGTGCTGTGATTGGGTTGAGTGCTCTAGTGATATCGATGGGGGTCTTCGCATCTGCTGCAGCATTCTCAATGATTGGGCTCGTATATGCAGGTCTCTTTCTCTCTGGTTTCGGAATGGGGACGGCATCGCCATCGCTGGTCTCTAGTGCCGCCAATGCTGTATCCCATGAAGATCAGGGCGTGGCGAACGCAGCTCAGCAGATGGTCGCAGCGATTGGAACCGTTGCTGGTATCCAAGTGCTCTCCACTATTCAGGGCGGCGCGCAGTCGTCATCTTCGTTTAGTGAGGCTTACGTTATTGGGGGAGTCATAGCGGTGATCGGTATTACTGCATCAGCATTCCTACCGAAACGAGTGCGGCACGCCTGAATGCCTTCGGGTGGAGTGTTGCCTCTGAATCATCAAGTCGTGCGGTGCGAGCGGTGAGCGTTCTCAAGGTCAGAGTAATAAGCGAGGCATAGGGCGACGAATGCCCCGTAGAGCATGACCGCAGTGATTCCGATCGAGTTCTCGATCCACCCGCCGAAGAGCACGCCGATTGGCACAGTACCTCCAAATGCCATGATCCAAAGTGCCATGACTCGTCCCCGAACGGCGTTGTCGAGGTGAGACTGCAGAACCGTCGAGAGGGATGTAATGACTGCAAAATAAGCGAATCCGAGTATGCATACCGCAGGGAATGCCCAGAACGGACTGCGAATACAGGCAAATATCGCGAGAAGGACAGCGAAGGCGATCAATCCGAGACGAACTATTCGTTCTTTCCGCCGCCCATGCAGAATCGTTCCAACAGAGATCGCCCCCATCGCAGCACCAAATCCGAAGACTGCGTATAGCGCTCCGTAGGCGGTGCTCTTGGGCCTAATCCCAAAGTTCTGTGCCGCGATTGCAGGCATCAGTCCAACGAAAGTAAGCGAGAAGAAGGAGAAGATCGTGAGTGTGATCAGGATGCGCTTCACGAGGGGGTCATTCCAAGCGATGCGAAATCCTGATGAGAGCCGTGCAAGGCCGCGTTCTGTCGGAGGGTGGGGCGAGAGCCTCGGGAATTTCGCAACCATCAAACTCACGATGGCGAAAAGATAAGTAGCGGCATTTATTGCGAATACCGGTGCGGCTCCAAAGACCGCGTAGAGAGGTGCCCCGATTGAAGGGCCGATAACCCGCGAGAGATTCATCTGTACCGACTGCAGCGATACCGAGCCTGGAATATCTTCACGCGGGACAAGCGTCGGCATTATTGCGCCTATTGAAGGGGCAGCGAATGCGTTGCCGACTCCAATCGCAAGCACGCAGAGAGCGATTCCGGCGAGAGGGGGATTGTCTGACAGCGCGAGGCCAGCAAGCACAAGAGACCCAACCAATTGCTCTAGTTGTGTGATCACAAGCAGGCGTCGTCGATCAAGTACGTCAGCGAGCACTCCGCCAAATACGGAGAGGAGTAGGAGCGGTCCAAGCTGTGCGAAGTAAAGAATGCCCACATAGGTCGCTGAACGAGTGAGTTCCCATCCCCATGCCCCGAGGAGCACGTTCTGCATCCACGTGCCGATGTTTGAGGTGAATGTTCCTGCCCAGACGATTCGGAAATCGCGGTGGCGTAACGCAGAGCCTGCTGTACCCGGGCGGGGTGCGGGTCGGCTTGCGCTGCGTGCCATACCTTGAGGCTACGCATTCGCGATGGAATAACGCGAAAACGGAGGACTCTCGGCCCCCGCTCTCATGGTGCCCATTTAACAATTGCCTACTTCAAGGTGACTAAATAGCTCTTGCCAAATAGCTGAGTGAGATAACTACTCGGTAATCCCTTGAATGGCCTCTGCAAGCGCTGGGCCGCCAGCAGGGGCGCCACCCTGCTGCGCCATGGACATGAGCTTCGACATATCGCCCTGAATCTTCAACTTTCCAGACATCATGGCCTGCATGCCCGCCTGTGGATCACCCGATATAAAGATCTGCTTAGCGGTCTCGTAGTCAGTCGTGATGGTGATCTCACCGGCTGCATCGTGGCCGATACCTACGCGACCCTTGCCGTCAGCGGTCCCCATGTGGAGGTGACGCTCTGGCCCGAATGGGGTATCTGTAACGGTGAGGTTCATGACCATGTTGGCGTGTGCGGGTGCCTCGGCACCGTGGTCCTCAATGAGTCTCTGAACTACTGCGAACCACTCATCGGACAGGAACGGATGCTTAGACACTGTGTCTCCTAACGAAGTAGAGGATGGATCTCGAGAAGTGCTGACGCGAGGTCGTGGCAGCAATGGCTGATGCTAGTGACGGAGAGGGCTAAGTGCCATGTCACAGGGCTGTTCCTCCGTTGCTGCTGCGAAGAGGGTTTCGTCGGTTGGCTGGTCTCGGGTGGATGTCTTTACTGTCCCACCCTTGTTTTAGAGTCGAACATATGTTCGACCGATTGAATCAACTCACAACAGAGCTCCAGTCATGTATCGCCTCTCTCGAGGTCAACTGCATCGATGCGCCCGGCGCTCGGGGATTGGTGGAGATCGCCGAGCGAGTCCGTAGAGCTGGCGATTCTCTGCGCACAGTTGCTGTTGGCCAAGTAGAGCGAACCAACGCTTGGAAGGGTGAGGGAGCGAAGAGTATTTCTGAGTGGCTCTCGAACGAGACCGACTGCGCTCACTACGAAGCTCAGTCCGTGGTCGTGCTCGCCAATCAACTGCAGCACTTGCCTGTTACCCAGGCAGCCTTGCTCTCAGGCGACCTCTCGGGCACACAGGCTGTCGAGGTAGCCCGAGGTGCAATCGTTGCGCCTAATACCGAGACTCAACTCTTGAACCTCTCAAAACACGCGACAGTTCGCGACCTGCGCGATGCAACCTCTCGAGTAGTTGCAGCTGCAACCGATGAGGCAGAGCGCCATAGGCAGGTTCATAAATCGCGTTACTTAAAATCGTGGACCGATCTCGATGGTTCGTTCAATCTAAAAGCGCGCATGACCGTTGCCAATGGCGCGCTCGTGATGGCAGCGCTAAAGCCACTACAGGATGAGGTCTTTAAGGCCGCACGCAAGAGTGGGAATCGTGAAAGGCCAGAGGCCTACGCAGCTGATGCTCTAATGGCACTCTGCGAGAAGACTAGTAATGGAGCTTCAAGGCATGCGCATGGAGTGATCGAGACCAAGACACGTCGCCCTCACGCCATGATGAATATTCGAATCGACATCGATGCACTAAAGCGTGGACATACCGAGCATGGAGAACTCTGCGAGATCGCTGGCGTTGGGCCGATCCCTGTAGCGACTGCAACTGAGTATTTGGGCGAGGCATTCTTAAAACTTCTTGTAGGCGATGGAGTCGATATCAAGACAGTTGCGCATATGGGCAGACACATCCCTGCGCCACTGCGAACAGCGGTTGAAGAGCGAGATCGTGTCTGCCAGGTACCAACCTGTGACATGAGTCTTGGCCTAGAGATAGATCACATCGTCCCTTTCTCTGAAGGCGGCCCTGCAAGTTTGGAGAACCTCGTACGGCTCTGTAAGCGACATCACCTTCAAAAAACACACGATGGATTCGGCCTAGTGAGAGCAAACGACGGCGAAGGGGGTGCCTGGGAATGGCGAGCACCACCAAGCCGCCGAGATACAGGGTGATGGCTGCGCTCATTCGGGTCGCGGAGAACGGCAATCGGCGCTGTGCTCACTGATCTGCGTTTTGGCTTGCAGGGTCGCAGGGTTGCAGGGTTGCAGGGTTGCAGGGTTGTCGGCGGTTCAGCGCGCTTCGAGGGCGTGTACCCATCGCCGCGGGCGAACTGGTCGCTGAATTCGGCCTAGGTGTGCCGCTCTGGGCGCTCGCTGTCCTACGATCCGGGGCATGGCATCTGAGGGTCGCGAAGAGCGGATTGAGTCGAGGACTCGTAACCCGAAGTGGCAGCCGGCTCCGCTGCGTATCGATATGGAGACCTGCATCAACTGCGATGCCTGCCTACGTGCCTGCCCGCCTCAGTTTGGGGCGATCTTTAACCACGGTATGGATGTCATCATCATCCCTGAACTCTGCAGCGGATGTGGCAAATGCCTGCCACCAGTCTGTCCCGTCAACTGCATCATCGTGGATGACGAGTGGAGCCCGGCTGAGGAGTCTTGGTGGGTCCATCCGCTCGGCACCAACGACCCCTATAAATAGTTCCAGTAAATAGCCCGAGCAGATATCTCGAGTAGATAGCCCGAGCAAATAGCCCGAGCGAATAGCTCCAGGGCGTCCGGGCTGCCTTGCGGGCCCCGGCACGGCGATCGAGTGAGGCGAAACCGTAGACTCACGAGATGCCCAAGCAGCCAACTGAGCAAGTGAGCATTACGCGATCTGATGTTGAGCACGTTGCAATGCTTGCTCGCCTTGCGCTTACCCCCGAAGAAGTAGGGGAGTTCGCCGAGCAACTCACAGCGATTCTCGGCCACGCCACAGATATTTCAAGCCTTGACTTAGTTGGCGTGCCAACTACCGCGCACCCGCTCCCAGTGACGAATGTGCTGCGTGAGGATGTCATAGGAACAAGCCTCGATCGCGATGAAGTATTAGCAGCAGCGCCATCCGCTGAAGAGGGGCGCTTTCGCGTGCCGCGGATCATGGGTGAGGCGTGATGTCGTCTGCTATTGAGATCGCAGCAGCGGTTCGCAGCGGGGCGCGCACCGCACGCTCCGTGGCAGAGGAGCACCTTGCAACTATTGCGAGCAGCGAGGGCGAGATACATGCCTTTAACCATGTGACAGCGGATGCAGCGCTCGCGCAAGCAGATGAAGTCGATGCCAAAGTTGCCCGCGGGGAAGACCCGGGGCCACTCGCAGGTGTCCCGGTTGCACTCAAAGACAATCTCTGCACGCGCGGAGTCCCCACTACATGCTCATCAAGAATCCTCGATGGCTGGCTGCCGCCATATAACGCGACGGTTGTAGAGCGTGTGCTTGCTGCGGGGGGAGTCCCCGTCGGTAAGACCAACCTCGATGAGTTTGCGATGGGATCCTCTACAGAGAACTCAGCGTTTGGCCCGACACTCAACCCGCTTGATCCCTCTCGAGTCCCAGGTGGCTCGAGTGGAGGATCAGCCGCCGCAGTAGCGGCGCGTTTTGCACCGCTCTCGCTCGGTTCGGATACTGGTGGCTCGATTCGCCAACCCGCATCATTCTGCGGCGTTGTAGGTGTAAAGCCAACCTATGGGGTCGTATCTCGTTATGGACTCATCGCCTTCGCCTCAAGCCTCGATCAGATTGGGCCATTTGCAGCGACTGTTGACGACGCTGCATTGCTTCTCGACGTGATCTCTGGCCACGATCGGATGGACTCGACCTCAATAGCGACTCCACCTACAGCACTGCTCAACGACGGTGCAGATGTTGCAGGGCTTCGCGTTGGTTTGGTTACGGAGTTAACAGACGTCGAGGGTATAGCCCCAGAGGTGCGCGCAGCGGTAGAGCGTGCTGCATCGGCCCTTGAGGCTCAGGGGGCGAGAGTCGAGCGCATATCCGTTCCTAGCTGCATATATGGGCTCTCTGCTTATTACCTCATTGCTCCGGCGGAGGCATCGAGCAACCTTGCCCGCTATGACGGCGTGCGTTACGGCCTGCGCGTTGACGGTGACGATGTATATGAGATGAACTCCGCAACCCGCGATGCAGGTTTTGGAGCAGAGGTAAAACGCAGGATCATGCTCGGCACCTACGCCCTATCAGCTGGGTTCTACGACGCCTATTACGGCCAAGCACAGCGAGTCCGCACGTTGATCATTCGTGACTTCGCCTCGGCCTACGAGCGCTTTGATGTCTTGCTCTCTCCTACAACCCCCACTACGGCCTTCAAATTTGGCGCAAAAACCGAGGACCCCTTCTCGATGTACCTCTCTGACATCTGCACGATTGCATCCAACCTCGCCGGCCACCCAGCGATGAGTGTTCCATTTGGAGTGGGGAGTGATGGCATGCCGATTGGGGTGCAGGTCCTTGCCCCAGCGCTAGGAGAGCCAGTGATGTTCAGAGTTGCACGCGCTATTGAGTCCGCAGGCGGTGCCGCATGAGCACTACCGAAGCGGCTCCAGAGATTCAGTACGAGACAGTCATCGGGTTAGAGGTCCATGTCGAGCTCGCAACGAAGACCAAACTGTTCTGCGGCTGCGCGAATGAGTTTGGTTCTGAGCCGAATACAAATATCTGCCCAGTCTGCTTAGGGCTCCCTGGCTCTCTACCTGTGTTGAATGAGCGTGTCGTTGATTTTGCACTGCGT
>WLHA01000149.1 GCA_009702955.1 Actinomycetota bacterium | reverse complement strand
GGGCGCTCCCTAGTGCTCACCCCGCAGGGCCGCTTGGTAGCAACAGATGTGACCGCAAGGTTGCTTCTCGCCGGTGCAGCAGTTAGGTAAGCATTAGCAGTCGGTAGACTCGACTGCTAGTAGCTCCCCGTCGCTTCGTCGGGTTTGCTGCATTTGGTTCGGTTAATGGCTTCGGTTATCTCAGTAGACCAGTCATATAGGTAAGTCGGGAGGTGTTGGAGATGGGTGTTGATGAGCGCAGGGGAGCAGTACTACGCGCGATCGTTGAGGAGCACATCCAGACAGCTGCACCGGTGAGTAGCCAAGCTGTGGCGCGTGCCAGCGGCCTCAGCGTCTCGAGCGCAACCGTGCGCAATGACATGACTGCTCTTGAGAGAGATGGTTATGTAAGCCAGCCACACACATCGGCGGGGCGCGTGCCCACCGATCGAGGGTATAGGTACTTCGTAGATCGCTTCGCTGACCCCTCCGCTATTGAGGGCCTCGGAATCAATCATCAAAGAGCAGTCTCAGAGTTTTTTCGTGGCACCCATAACGCACTCGAGGAGCTCCTGCATGAGACGAGCGGGCTTCTTGCGCGTATTACTCAGCACGCTGCAGTTGTTGTTGGGCCGCCGGCTGAGAGTGCGCGGGTGCGGCGTGTCGATTTAGTGCCGCTTCAGCAAGGGCAGGTGCTAGCGATTGCAGTTCTCTCAAACGGTGCGGTAGAGCGTGAGTTGCTCGATGTTGACCCAGACCTATCTATTGAGAGCATTCTCGCTGCCGAACGCGCCTTAGCGAGCCTTCTTAACGACTCAACACTGCATTCCCCGCCGATGCCTAGCCCTACTGGTGATGCTGCAACAGACGCTCTTGTTAACGCTGCGCATGTAGCGCTACACCGCCGGGCTGAGCACGCTGACCCGCTCTATGTAGGTGGAGCGAGCCGCATTGCGCAGGAGCAGGATGCTTTCGCTACAACTCGAACCGCAGCAACGCTCCTTGAATTACTGGAGCAGCAAGTTGTTGTGGTCTCGCTAGTTCGCGATCTCCTCGAGTCTGGTGTGACTGTGAGTATTGGCGCTGAGCACAGCATCGACGAACTGCGCGATTGCTCTCTAGTGCTTGCCCCTTATCGAATAGAGGGTGAGGTTGCGGGCACAGTCGGAGTTCTTGGCCCAACCCGTATGGATTATCAACATGCCCTCGCAGCCGTAGCAACGGTCTCGCAGCAACTCGGTTCGCTTCTTTCAAAGTGAGTATCTGATGGACCCTTATGCACTTCTCGGGGTGTCGCGCGACGCGACACAGGACGAGATCAAACGCGCCTACCGCAAGCAAGCACGTAACCTGCATCCGGATGCCAACCCAGGAGACTCCGCGGCAGAGGAGCAGTTCAAGCAAGTAACTCACGCATATGAACTCGTCGGCGATCCAGAGCGCCGGAGACGTTTCGATCAGTTCGGCGATGGCGGATCCAACTCCGGAGGCGGCGGGCAAGACCCATTTGGCTTCGGGGATATTTTTGGAGCGTTCTTCGGAGGCGACTCATTCGGTGGGCGTCGCGGTGGGCCGCAGCGAGCCCCTGATGCAGAGGCGATTCTTGATCTAGACCTATCTGAGGCTGCCTTCGGCATTACAAGGCGGGTTGAGATTGAGCTCATGACCGCGTGTGATGAGTGCGACGGGTCCGGGTGTGCACCGGGAACTCATCCCTCTACCTGCACTGATTGTGGAGGAGCCGGAGAGGTGCGCCAGGTGCGGCGCTCGATCCTTGGCCAGATTGTGACTGCAGCCCCATGTCACCGCTGCTCGGGGCTAGGAACAATTGTGCCGAGCCCGTGTACACATTGCGGCGGAGTTGGAGTAGTGCGTGGGACGCGCACGTTAGAGGTTGAGGTTCCACCAGGAATAGATAGCGGTCAGCGACTGCGTCTAACTGGTCGCGGGCCATCGGCGCCGCGCGGAGGGCCTAACGGCGACCTATACGTGACCATCCGCGTTCGATCGCACGCAACACTCCGCAGAGAGGGCTACGACCTCATACAAGTCTGCAGGATTCCAATGACTAGTGCGGCACTCGGTACGCACCTAACAATCACGACTCTTGATGGAGATATTGAGATAGAGGTACCACCAGGAACTCAGCACGGCTCGGTGTTCAGAGAGCGCGGGCGCGGTATTCCGGTTCTTCAGGGGAGAGGGCGCGGAGACCTATTAGTACAGGTAGATGTAGCGATTCCGCAGCGACTCAGCGATGAGGAGTCAGATGTACTGCGTCGCTTCGCAGAGATGCGCGGCGAGGAAGTAACTAGCGTTGATGAGCATGGTTTCTTCTCAAGGCTTCGCTCGGCATTTCAGTAGCGTGCGCGCACTAATGGCTGCTTGCACATGTTGAGTCTCTGGTGTGCATCTGTTGAAGCAGCCGCCCATGTCTTTGTCTCTACCGACGAGATCTCTCGGGGCAGCGATCTGATCGAGATCTCAGGGGACGATGGACGCCACCTATCGCGTGTTCGCCGCATCGGCGTGGGTGAGGTAATTACCGTCGCCGATGGTGCAGGGTTGTGGCGCGTTACAGAGGTCGAGTCGGTAACAAATACCTCCGTCTTCCTATCGCCGACGACCGAGGTGCACTTAGAGCCAGTCGCCACGCCGCTCCTCACAGTTGCCTTCGCACCGGCTAAAGGCGACCAACCTGAGTCTGTCGTGGCGTCGCTTACTGAACTCGGTGTAGATGTGATCATCCCCGTTATCACTAAAAGAACAGTCCTGAGATGGACAGGGGATAGGGCAGAGAAGGCAGGGGAGCGCCTACGGCGAATAGCGCGTTCGGCGAGCGAGCAGTCTCGAAGGGCCCGACTCCCCGAGGTGATGGATCCTCAGCCACTTGCTCGCCTAGCTGGGTCTAGTGGGCTAGTAGTTGCAAGTAGGGACGGCGGCTCGGTTGAGTCCTTAAAGGAGCCTGGACCTAGTGGTTGGATACTCCTCATAGGCCCTGAGGGTGGGCTTGAGGCTGAGGAGACCGCAAGCCTTGGAGAGGTTGAGAGCCTCTGCGTAGGCCCGCATATTCTCAGGTCTGCCACCGCTCCGGTAGCGGCTGCCGGGATGCTCTGGTCACGAAGATTTTAAAATTCAACAAAATTGGGTACAATCCCCACCCAGCGTGAGCAAAAAGGTCTAAGGTTTCGCCCTACTGCTGAGGCATACAAAAGTAAGCAGTGAAGAGTTTGAGAAAAGTTCGAGAATCATTTGAGCCGGCAAGTAAGAGTCCGCAAGGGGGGATAGGCGTTGAGCGAGACTGGGGTAGGTACTCGACTTAGAGCTATTCGACGTCAAAAGGGAATGTCCCTTCACGATGTTGAGGCTCGGTCTTCTCAGGAGTTCAAGGCCTCAGTCCTCGGCGCCTACGAGCGCGGCGAACGCGCTATCTCTGTACCTCGCCTAATGCGTCTTGCTGAGATCTACGAGGTCCCAGCTGACACTCTCCTTCCACGGGATGCTGAGACGGTCATTGATCTCACTGAGACTGAGTCCATTAATCAGGGATTCACTATTGACCTAACTCAGTTGAGTGACAGTGATGACCCTGAGGCAGCTGTACTCGCTAGGTACGCAGCAACAATTCAGCTGCAGCGTCAAGATTTCAACGGACGTCTATTGACTATTCGTCGCGATGACATGCGAGTGCTCGCAGCAGTATTAGGGCGTCGCACTGAGGATCTACCTACACGCCTAGACCAGCTCGGTCTTCGCGCCTCAGCCTGACCCGCACTGCGCCAGCCTCTCCGGCTACCCTCAGCACACCGTGACTCTCTCTAATACCCACATCAAAGTGCTCGTTCCGGGGAATCATTTGATGCTCGATCTCCTTGGTGAGCGAGATGAACTCCTCCGTCTCATAGAGGGAGCATTCAAAGTCTCTATCCTCGTGCGCGGAAACGAAATTAATGTCACAGGGGATGAGGCCGAGGCCGCCAGAGTCGCACTTCTCTTCGAAGAGTTAGTGCTTCTACTTGAGAGAGGGCACCAACTTGATAGCGAGAGTCTCGGGCGGACAGTGCAGATGTTGAAGGCAGACCAGAGACCTACAGACGTGTTCGCGACCGAGGTTGTAAAGGGGCGCCGCACCGTTCGCCCTAAAACCGCAGGGCAGATGCGTTACGTCGAGGCCGTTCGAGACAACACGATCACATTCGCGATTGGGCCCGCAGGTACTGGCAAGTCTTATTTAGCAGTTGCTCTAGGCGTGCAGGCTCTGCTCGCTAAAGAGGTGACTCGCATCATCTTGACCCGCCCCGCTGTTGAGGCAGGGGAGAGGCTCGGTTTTCTTCCAGGCGACATGATGGCCAAGGTAGACCCTTACCTCAGGCCGCTCTATGACGCGCTGTACGACATGCTCGAGCCAGAGACGGTTAGTCGCTTCATTGAGAAGGGCGTTATTGAAGTTGCTCCACTTGCATATATGCGGGGGCGCACGCTCAACGACTCGTACATCATTCTTGACGAGGCACAGAACACGACCCCTGAGCAGATGAAGATGTTCCTCACTCGCCTTGGGTTCGGCTCCAAGATCGTGATTACTGGTGACGTTACCCAGATCGACTTGCCCGGCGGATCGCAGCGATCAGGCCTCCAGAGCGTTCGACCATTTCTCGACGGCATAGATGGACTCGCGTTTATTGATCTAGAGAGTGCGGATGTCGTGCGCCACCGCATAGTTGCCGACATTGTTGATGCCTACGAACGGAACTCGAAATGATTGAGGTCTTTGCCGCAGATGAGCAGAGCGAAGTAGAGATTGATGT
>WLHA01000148.1 GCA_009702955.1 Actinomycetota bacterium | reverse complement strand
TCCACTACTCGAGGGCTCTGGTTTAACTGCGGGGCGCGATTTTCACCTCGGATACTCCCCCGAGCGTATTGACCCAGGAAATACTCAATACACATTTGACAACACACCAAAGGTTGTCTCGGGAATAGACGCTGAATCGCTTGCATGCGTAGGCGCTTTTTACTCAACCCTCGTAGAGCAGGTTGTGCCTGTTGGTTCGTGCGCAGAGGCCGAGCTAGTGAAATTACTTGAGAATACTTTTAGGCATGTCAACATTGCATTGGTAAATGAACTTGCAATGTTTGCAGAGGATCTCGGTGTAGATATCTGGAGCGCTATAGATGCAGCATCCACAAAGCCGTTCGGTTATATGCGCTTCACCCCAGGCCCAGGAGTAGGTGGGCACTGCCTCCCCGTTGACCCGTCCTACTTGTCGTGGAGAGTGCGCAGACAATCTGGGCATGCATTCCGCTTTGTTGAACTCGCCAACGACGTAAACGAGCACATGCCCGATTACGTAGTTACTCGCATTGTCTCGATGCTGAACAAGAGCGAGCGCTCCGTAAAAGGAAGCAAGATCCTGCTTCTCGGTATGGCCTATAAAGCCGGTACATCAGATTGGCGTGAATCGCCATCTGTAAAAGTTGCTGAACGACTCGCAGCGCTCGGGGCCGATCTACGCGCTTGCGACTCACACATCCCGGCGGTCTTTGCTCCAGGGTTCGATCTGAGGCTCGAGGAGTTTGGTCCGGAGGCGCTTGCAGCTGCGGACTTAGTTGTGCTGCTTGTGGACCATCTCGAGTTCGACGCTGATGTGATCTGCGAGCACTCAACTCTGATCTTCGATGCAAAGGCCATACTGCGCGGACGCGAGTTCAGCGGCGAGATTCTCTAACTGCTCGAGCAGGTTGCTAGTTGGGTTTCTACAGCCCTACAAGGCCTACGTATTTACCACCGCGTTCGAATACTCGATATGCGCCACCGCGCTTTATAACCCAGTCGCGAAACCATGTGTTGTCGTCGATGTCGTCGCAGACAATCACGCACTCCGGCGTGAGATGAGCAGCGACTGCATCCATAGCGAATGTTCGTCCGTCGTAGGACTTATCCGAGTCGTAGTGGAAGAGGCTGATCGGTCCGCACGTAGGAAGAATCTCGGCAAGGTTGGAGCGGTCGCCCTTGAGATAGAGGTTCCAACCTTCTCGCAATGCATCCGGTACGACGCACCCAACATAACGCTCAGGGTTCTCAAGCCGGAAGTATGGGAAGTCGCTAGACCACAGGGAGCCCGAGCCATTTGTTGCTAAGGCTGTGAGGACCGCTGCCGAGGACCACCCCGCAGCTACACCCGTCTCAAGAACTGTCTCCGGTGTAGTTAGCCGTGTAAGGAAATAGAGGAGGCGATGATGACCGCCACCTCCGAGGGGCACACCAATTGTCGAGAGGATCGACTGTGCCTGGGGCTCGAACTCATCTGCCCAGTGGTTGGCCTCAGCCCAGAGCCCAGGGTTGAGCGACTCACCGAAAATCTCGACCGACTCAGCATGCTCGGATGCCCAAGCCAGAGCCTCGTCCCTATTCGGCGGGCGCAGGCGTGCCTTGATCTTGCGCAGCATCACAGGGAGGTACGAAGGGCGCAGCGCATTGCGTGCGAGGTTCACAAACGTTGATCGGCGGGCCACGGCGGCGAGGCTACCCGGGCCAAGGGCCATAGCGGACCAAGAATCAACGATTCGGCGATTCGGCGATTCGGCCAGCGAATCGGCGCCACCCTACCGAGACCCCCAGCCACAGCGAATCGGCGCCACACCACCGAGACCCCCCAACCACAGCGAATCGGCAGGTAGCGCTAGGCGACCTCGGGCCGAATTCGGCGCCATAGAATCTCATCCTTGCCAAGTATCGATCCCCCTCACCAGCATTGGTTGGAGTCATGAGCGATACCCGGCTCAGTGCCCCTCAGGGTCAAGATCCCCGGGAGCCGGCTCGCGCTCGCTCGAACTCAGATATCAATCCGCTCTCAGAACGCTCTCGGGAGACGCGCTTCTTCGACATAGCGGCCGTGGTGATCCTGATTACCCTCGGCGCGGCGATTCCGCTCCTCATTGCTCAATCCGCGGGAGCACTGAAAATTCCGCGCTCGGATGACTGGTCCTACTTGACGACCCTCTTTCGCTGGGTCGACGGAGATGGCCTCAACTTCAATAACTGGGTATCGATGACCCTCGTCGGCCAACTTGTGCTCGCTGCTCCAGTCGCAGTGTTAGCTCGCCACTCGATTGGAGCGGTGCACGTAGCGACTGCATTGATCGGCGCTGTTGGCCTCATTGCTCTCTATTACGTAGGGGTTCGAGTTCTACAACGACGATCCCCAGCGCTTCTTGTTGCAATCACCATGGCGCTAAGCCCGCTCTGGGTCGCTATGGCGCCAACCTTCATGTCCGACATTCCGTCGTTTACCCTTCAAATGTTGATGACGGCTGCGGGGGTCAAGGGACTCCTCACCAAATCCCGGCGCATTCCTTGGCTCGTAGCGACAGTTGCCTTAGGGGTGGCAGGCTGCTCAATTCGTCAATTCGCGATCGTCCCCCTCATCGCCGTATTGATCGCTTTCGCAGTCGTTGCAAAACGTGACGGCGATCGTGCGTTGATGCGCGCCACTATCGCCTCCGGGATCATCGCGTTCGTAGCAATAGGCGTCATCATGTTTTGGTGGGCGAGTATCCCCGACCCTCTAAAAGGTGCCCCAATGCACCCGACCCTTGGATCGCTGAGAGAAGCGGCGGCAAGGGGTATCGGATATTTAAGGCTCTGCGGGCTCTTGCTACTACCGGTGCTTGCTTATGTAGGGCCGATACAAGTTGTGAAGCGTGCTTGGCGCACAAGTGCGCTAACCACGACAATCGTTGCAACGCTTACAACTGCAGCTCTCATACTTGCCGCGGCCACACTTGGCGAAGACGCATTTGTCGGCAATTACATCCACCCTCGGGGGGTCCTTGCTGATGACGTCTTGATAGGAACGCGGCCATACCTGATTGCCAGACCTGCCTGGTTAGCTCTAGTCATTCTCGGCTCGCTAGGAGCAGTGTTGATCATGCTCTGCGCAGTACCTGCATACATGCGCGCCAAGTCGAGAGTCTTAAGCCGCAACAACGAGATGCGTTCTCATCGAGAAACGCCAGACGTCATTTCTATCTTCTTCGGCCTAACCCTCTTAGGGATATTTGCTGCATATGTGAGCACCGACGCGTTACAGATCAACCGCTTTCCGATATTTGATAGATATGTGATCACAGGACTTCCGTTAATAGCGCTGCTGATCCTGCGCGATATGGCGCTACGCACGTCGCATGAGGAGCAAGCGCCGGGATTAGCGCGGGGCATCGCGCCGAGTAGAGCGTTAGGGATCATCTCCAGCCTCGTGCTTCTTGCATCGCTGGGCACGATCTGGGGAGTGGACTCTGCTCGATACGACGCAACGCGTTGGCAGGTCGCTAAGGATGCTGTTGCTAAGGGATTTAGCCCACTCCATGTTGATGGAGGGTTTGAGTGGGTCTCATGGCATCGCGGACACGCAGGACTCTTCGCAGATACGGAGAAGCAGCGCCGAGTGAACCGAGCGCGATTCCTTGCACCGTTATGCGTCACTGTCGCAGTAAACGCTCCACACCTCTCAACAAATACCTCACTAGTAGCAAGCAGGAGCTACCAAACTCTCCTAGGGCAGCGGATAACGATTGTCGCCGTACGCAATAAACGCGAATGTGGTGGTCGGGCGCCGTAGACAGCACCCCAAAGACCAGCCCCCCAAAAACCAGCACCACAAAAGCCAGAGGGTCCGCTAGCCCCTTATGTCGTTACCCTCGATAATCTCAACCCGATCAAGGAGCGCGTCGAGTGCCTCTAACCCACTCTCAGCTAGCGGCCAGCCCTCACTCGGCGGAGCAAAGGCGAGCAACGCGCTAAGCGGATCATGGGCTCCGCGTGCGGAGACTGCGTGAACTGGATACCTACCCGGGGAGAGTAGCGAGATATCCGCTCCGAGTCGCGGGAATCCCTTGGCGAGGCTCATTAAAGAACTCGAGTCAAAGGAGACTCCAGGGGCGCCGACAACAACTTCGTTGGTGACGGGATCAAGCCAGATCGCAGGCGAGTCGGCGACCATGAGGCCGGCCTTCGCTAACCGTTGCTCGCGCCCAGTCAATCTCGCGGCCGCCTGCAGGAGCATTACAGGCTCCCCCGGATTGGTGCCCGCCTTGGCAACCACCAGGCCAGGGATTGCAACAACACCCGCTCCACTTAGGTCTCCATGGAAGGCTAGGTACGGAGCGAGCGCATTGAGAACTCGCGAAGCATTTCTCCCTGAAACCACTACCTCTCCGCCTCGATACAGCAGATGCAACGGCTTTATGCCGCGCTCATCAACGTTGCTCGTCGCAAGAGTTAGCGAGAAGGCCGGGCGCGCATCGTGGGCAGCTATTGGTATGTCGCTATGGCGAACTATGTAACTCGAGAATGCTGCCTCAACTGCGGCACACACTTCCTCGGTATCGAATCCAATGACCACGAGGTGCCCTCCAAACTCCAGCACCGTCCGAAAAGCACGCGGCTGGGCCTCTTTGCAGCTTTCACAATCGAGGTCATACGCGGTGAGTAAACGCGAGGGGCTCGGACTAGCCCCTGCTCCGTCTTCATCTGGGACAAGTAGCCCAGCAGACTTGAACTCGCCTATCGCCTTCTCTACATCAGATTGAAGGGTGCCGGGCGCTGCTCCGAATACCTCTGCTAGATCATCTGCAATCTCAGTT
>WLHA01000147.1 GCA_009702955.1 Actinomycetota bacterium | reverse complement strand
GCGTGCTTAAGCATCACGAGGTCGAGCCAACCTGGGCGGCGACGCCTCCCTGTATTGGTGCCACACTCGCGTCCTCGCTCTACGAGGTCATCGCCGATTGGATCTCCCTCAAGGAGTTCACTCGGGAATGGTCCGCTACCAACACGGGTCGTGTATGCCTTCACAACCCCAACAACACGCTGGATTGCGAGAGGCCCAACACCAGCACCGGTGCAGACTCCTCCGGCGATGGGGTTGCTTGATGTGACGAATGGGTATGTACCGTGGTCGAGGTCTAGGTACGTCGCCTGTGCGCCCTCGAATAACACCCACTCGCCGGCATCTAGAGACTCGTGAACTAGATGGACCGTGTCATCAATATGTGGCTCGAGGCGCGGAACCATATCGAGATAAGTCTTTGCGATCTCGTTGGCATCCATAGGTAGCCGGTTATAAACCTTGGAGAGCAAGCCATTTTTCTCGCGGAGCACAAGATCGAGCTTCTCGCGGAAGATCTTTGGATCTAAGAGGTCTTGAACCCTCAGGCCCACACGCAGCGCTTTATCGGCATAGGTAGGCCCGATTCCACGCTTTGTTGTGCCGAGTTTGTTCTTCCCTAGGTAACGCTCCGTCACGCGATCAATCTCTTGGTGGTACGGCATGATCAAGTGAGCATTGCCCGAGAGTCGAAGCCTCGAGACCTCAACCCCCTTGGCCGAGAGCATGTCGAGTTCAGAGATAAGAACCGCTGGATCAACCACCACGCCGTTACCGATTACCGGAACAACATGTGGGTAAAGGACTCCGCTAGGGACCAACTGGAGTTTGAATACCTCTCCATCGACGATGATCGTGTGGCCAGCATTGTGCCCACCTTGATATCGAACGCAGAGGGAAGCATCCTTGGCGAGGTAATCGGTAAACCGCCCCTTGCCTTCATCTCCCCATTGGGTACCAACAATTACAGCACCGGGCACGTGACGCTCCTAAATAGGCGGCTTCTAAGGCCGAGAATGTCGCTCACGTTGGGAACACGCTAGCCGATATGAAGGCCCGAGCCCAAGTCCCAAGCTCTAACGCAGCGTCAACCCTGACGTACCTGCTCTCTGCGGGAGAAGACGAGGCCATCCGGCGACGAGTCAATACACACGATGTCGCCGTCGCCGTAGGTCCCCTGAAGGAGGCCTAGTGCAACCGGGTCTGCGACCTCGCGCTGCAGCACACGCTTCAGCGGACGCGCCCCGAAATCAGGGTCGTAGCCAGCATGGGCAAGCCAAGTGCGCGCTTCATCTGTAATTTCCAGGCCGAGGCCGCGAGCCACGAGCCGATCTCGGAGCAGATCGATCTGCACACCAACAATCTCAGCGATGTGCTCCTCGCCAAGTCTGTGGAAAACCACGACCTCATCAATACGGTTCACAAACTCCGGCTTGAAGTGCATATGGACCGCCTGCATTACGCCCTCTGGCGCAAGCCCCGCCCCGAGGTTGCTTGTCATGATTAAGACGGTGTTCGAGAAATCTACGGTTCGTCCCTGTCCGTCGGTTAGGCGGCCGTCATCCATCAGAGCGAGGAGCACATTGAAGACATCTGGGTGAGCCTTCTCAACCTCGTCAAGGAGCACAACCGAGTACGGACGTCGGCGTACGGCCTCAGTGAGTTGCCCGCCCTGCTCATACCCAACATATCCAGGGGGAGCACCGACAAGGCGCGAGACGGAGTGCTTCTCCATGTACTCGCTCATATCGATGCGAACCATTGCTCTCTCGTCGTCAAATAGAAACTCTGCGAGAGCTCTTGCTAGCTCAGTCTTGCCGACTCCGGTAGGGCCAAGAAATAAGAACGAACCAATAGGGCGATTCGGATCTGAGAGTCCGGCGCGGCTTCTACGAATCGCGTTCGCTACTGCGATCACACCCTCGTCTTGACCGATCACACGCTTGTGGAGTTCGTCCTCCATGCGTATCAGTTTGGACATCTCGCCCTCCATCAGGCGAGAGACAGGGATGCCGGTCCACTTGGCGACAATCTCTGCGATGTCTTCTTCGTCGACCTCTTCTTTAAGCATCTGGACCTCTCGCTGAAGCTCCACGAGTCGCTCGGACCTCTGCTCAACATCGCTCTCGAGCGTGAGCATCGTTCCGTATCGGAGCGAGGCTGCCAACTCAAGATCACCAGTGCGCTCAGCTACCTCTGCGTCATTGCGCGCCGTCTCTAACTGCTCTTTTAGTGCGCGTATCTCAGTAATGGCGTCCTTCTCGGCCTGCCAGTGGGCAACCATTCCGCTGCGCTCTTCACCAAGCTCTGCGAGCTCCGACTCAAGCAGGCGAAGTCGCTCACTCGACGCGGAGTCAGTCTCTTTCGCAAGCGCTGCTTTCTCTATCTCTAGTTGCCTGATGCGGCGCTCTACGACATCAATCTCTAATGGCATTGAGTCGATCTCGATGCGCAGTTTCGAGGCAGCCTCATCGATGAGGTCGATTGCTTTGTCTGGGAGTTGACGCGACGGTATGTAACGGTCCGATAGCACCGCTGCTGCAAGCAACGCTGCATCTTGAATTCTCACTCCGTGATGAACCTCGTAACGCTCTTTGAGTCCGCGAAGAATCGCAACCGTGTCCTGCACCGATGGCTCGCCGACATAAACCTGCTGAAATCGACGCTCTAATGCTGCATCTTTCTCAATATATTTGCGGTACTCGTCGAGTGTCGTAGCCCCAATCATCCTCAACTCACCACGAGCAAGCATCGGCTTAATCATGTTGGCCGCATCAACCGAGCCCTCAGCGCCACCGGCACCGACAATCGTGTGGAGCTCGTCGATGAAGGTAACTATCTCGCCGTTGGAGTCGCTTATCTCCTTGAGAACTGACTTGAGTCGCTCCTCGAACTCTCCGCGAAACTTTGCGCCAGCAATCATTGCCCCAACATCTAGCGAGATGAGTCGCTTGTTACGCAGCGACTCGGGCACATCACCCTCAACAATGCGACGCGCTAATCCCTCTGCTATTGCTGTCTTACCTACACCAGGCTCGCCGATGAGGACAGGGTTGTTCTTGGTTCGGCGCGAGAGCACTTGAATAACTCTTCGAATTTCTTCGTCGCGCCCAATTACAGGATCGAGGCGACCGCTGCGCGCGTCCTCGGTGAGATCGCGTCCGTACTTCTCTAGTGATTGATACTGCTCTTCAGGATTGTCGCTCGTTACGCGATGGCTCCCTCGCACCTGTCGTAGGGCATCAAGGGTGGCGTCTCGATCTACTCCGAGTGCACGCAGCAGTTCGCCAACAGAGCCAGCTGCCCCGGTCATAGCAATTAGCAGGTGCTCAGTCGAGAGGTAATCGTCCCCTAGATCGGCGCGTGCTACATCGCCTGCCTCGAGAATCTGCATCGTCTCGGCCGCGAGCCCCGGAGTCTGCGTCGTTGCGCCATAAACCTTTGGGAGCTGCTCAAGAGCCTCGTCAATGCGCGCCCGAGCAATAGTCGGTACTAGTCCTATGCGCTCAAGTACCCCCAAGACAACCCCTTCAGGCTGGGAGACGAGTGCTGCTAGTAGGTGCTCAGGAACAACTTGGGAGTGATGGCGCGTTGCGGCCTCGCGCTGTGCGGTGCCTAGCGCCTCTTGTGTCTTACGGGTAAAACGATTTGGATCGAGTGCCATTCTCGGCTCCTGGTGTTGAGTGTTGAATTGTTACGGGTTCTCTAAATACTTCGCTTGCTATTTATCCATCGACCTAACTAAATCGTGTAGCAACTCTCCGCGCGGCACTAGGGCCTTCTGACCCGAACCGGAAACTGCGCACGCGGCACCGGTACAAGATCACGTCGATACTGTCGATGCGTCTCAGCAACCGCTTGCGCTGCTGCATCACGAACCCGCTGTAGCTCGGCCTCGACTCTTGCGAGTCGAGCCTCGAGTTCGAGAATTCGCGCGACGCCTGGCAATCCAACCCCGGCATTGGTCAGCTCCTGAATACGCCGTAAAGCGGAAATATCCGCGTCCGAGTATCTTCTGCTTTTTCCTACAGTTCGTGCTGGGTTGATTAGGCCTTTGCGTTCGTAGATGCGCAGCGTCTGTGGGTGCACTCCCGCTAACTCAGCAGCGACGGAGATCACGTAGACCGCACTTGTGTAACGCGGAGAGTCCGTCACAGCCCCAACCTTTCGCGCGTGTCTGTATCTTCTAGCGCGGCCAGTGCTTCGAAGGCGGAGCGCTGCTCTTTGTTTAGAGACTTCGGAACGACTATCTCAAACGTGACATGCAGGTCGCCTGGCCCAGACTTTGCATTTGCCGATGGGATACCCCGACCACTTACCTTCAGGGTCGTGCCGCTCGTGGTGCCCGGTTTTACTTTCACGGTTACAGGCTCACCGAGTGTCGGCACTCTTACCGCAGCACCAAGCACTGCCTCAGTAATCGTGATCGGCACGCGAAGGGTGAGGTTTCGACCGCTGCGCCCAAAGATTTCGTGTGCTGCAACATTTACAACTACATACAGGTCGCCAGGTTCGCCACCATTGGCCCCGGCTGCTCCGCGCGACTTCACTCGAATGCGCTGACCATCTGAGACGCCGGCAGGGATCTTCACTTTTACTTCACGCGAGCGCATCTCTATGCCGCGGCCTCGACACGCCGTACATGGGGTCGCGATTCGGCGACCGCTACCTGCGCAATCGGGGCAGACCTGCGAGAACGAGAAGGGGCCCTGATTCACTGCAACCTGACCACCGCCACCGCATGTATTGCAGACGTTCACAACCGTGCCCGGCTCAGCGCCTGAGCCTTTACATTGCGCGCACTGCGCATCTGACGAGAAACGCACTG
>WLHA01000146.1 GCA_009702955.1 Actinomycetota bacterium | reverse complement strand
TGATGGTGCGGCCCCTGGGAGTACGTTCAAATGCGGGGGTTGTTCGCGCACATTGAGGGTGCCGGGTTCTCCTGCAACACCTCCTTCGTCATCTTCTGCAACATCTTCTGCAACATCTTCTGGGGCTGCTCAGGCGAAGGCTCCTGAGTCTGAGAAACCCACTCGCCAAGTGCGGAGTGAAGCCCGCCCCAACAAATTGCATCTACCACCATACGAAGGTGCTCTTCCCCTTGCGGCTCGCATTGTTTCTTGGGTAATAGCAGTGCCGGTCTCTGGATTTATCTCTTTGAAGATCGCAGTGCTTATTGGTCTTCTCTCAACGAACGATTTGATCGACCTGATCACTGGCTCCGGGGGCGGGCGTTACCTCCGCATGGTCATTTTCATTCCCCTCTGGGCGCTTGTTACTGCGGGGGTTGTCTCGCTAATCCTTGAGGTAGGGGAGCGACTGCTGGCTAACTATGGGAAGACCTTGAGCTCCGCTAATCCGGAGCGCTCAGCCTCAACACGTGCGCGTAATCTCCCTAAAGATGTAGCGAGCGCTTCCAATTCTTCTCCCACTCAAGCCCAAGACCGAACCCGCGTGAACGCAGCTGTAATCCCTGATCGACCTGCTCAGGCTCCAGCAGCCGATGAAGCAGATCCTCAGCGCCCTCGACGTATTCCGCCGCGCTGAACCCCGTTACGGCTCCGGTCAGATTTATAACTCTCCTCCGAGATAACAGTTGAGCTCTGCGCTGGTTCGTACGCGGGGAGTGGCCCAGAGCAGGCAGTAGCAGCACGCCCGGTTACGTTGAGGAGCCGCACCCGACCGGCAACGAGTTCATGATCGAGCCAACGTGCAACTACTAGGAGTTCGTCTATCTCCTCTCGTGCTGGAGGCTGACCTAGTGGAAGCACCTGCACAGAAGCTCTCTCGAGTCTTGGATCAAAATCGGCGAGACTTGGGGTGCTGCTAGTTACTAAATGGCCGCCCTCAAATTCTCGGAGACCATCAGGAGTAGAGAATTGAAGGTTCCCTGAGGCCCTTAGCCATTCGACGGAGCGAAGTCGACGAAGTGCTTTAGATAAAGCCGCAAGGCGATCCCTCTGCTGCGTTGCCTCCTCGAAGCGCTCTTGTTCGGCGTATGAGAACATGCGCGCCTCGATGGGCTCTAGTAGAGCAGTGTGATCGGAGCGCAGTGCAAGAACGGCACGCTCAACAATTGCTCGATAATCATCCTCAGATGTCTCGGCTCTGCATGGGCATGCAGCAACCCCCAACTGCGCGGGCGAGCATGGAGTATCGACTGAGATCACAGCATTTCGCGAGATGCGTTGCGTGCATCGTCGTAGCGGAACCGATGACTCGATTGCTTCCTTAATCTCAGTAGCGATAGCGCGTGACCTAAAGGGGCCGAGGTAGACCGATCCGTCAGCTGTTGCCTCTGCGGTTACAAGGAGGCGTGGAAAGCGTTCGGCGACTGTGAGCTTTAGATATGTGTATCGCCTCCAACCTTTACCTACGCGGTTGTAGTGCGGGTCGTGGCGGCGAATGAGTCTGAGCTCGTGTATCTCTGCCTCTAAGGGATCTGAGCAGACGATGTGGTCTATTCGCTCAAGCTCTTTTAATAGTTGTGGAACCTTCGATCGAGTATCGCCCCCGAAATAAGACCGAACACGCGAGCGTAGATTTGTGGCTTTCCCTACGTAAAGAACTTCATTCTTACGGTTACGAAAGATATATACACCAGGCTGCCTCGGCAACTGCGCAGTCAACTTGAGCTTCGAGGCCGATGGATGCGCACGAATCTTTGGGAGTTCGATTAGGTCGTCTAGCCCTAAGACGCCAAGAGTTGCTGCACGCTCAAGGAGTGCATGTAGAACCTCTGCGGTTGCTTGAGCATCTGCGAGAGCACGGTGGTTAGGTGTCTCCTCGACGCGTAGGTGGCGCGCCAGGGTTCCGAGTTTCATGTCAGGCACTTCATCGCGCAGTAAGCGCCGCGCGAGTCCAAGAGTATCGACGCGCCTATTTGGGAGGCGCTCTCGTCCATCGGCAACGAGTGCTGCATCTATGAACGATGTATCGAAACGCAGGTTGTGGCCGACCAAGACTGCTCCGCCAATGAACTCAAGAAGTGCTGGGATGACTTCACCGATAAGAGGTGCGGGGTAGACCATCGCCTCGGTGATTCCAGTTAGCACGGTTATGAATGGCGGAATCGGAGAACCGGGGTTGATGAGCGTCTGAAATGTGGCGACGCGCTCGCCTCCTCTGTAACGCACTGCACCAATCTCGGTGATGGCGCAACTATCTGGAGATGTCCCTGTGGTCTCTAGGTCTATGACGACAAAGGTGACCTCGGAGAGAGGGGTTCCTAGGTGGTCGAATGAACGCTGCTGAGCAATCGGTAAGCGTGCGAGTGGATCACTCGTAGAGTGGCTCTCGATCTGCAGCGGGGGAGGCGGTTTCATCGCTCCGAAGCCTAGCGAACGTGTGTTCGTTATGGGTGGAGGGGCACATACCCTTCGAGTGAGCTCTCTATTTGACCGCGTGTAACCCTAGAAATGCAGCGAGTATCGGTAGTATCGACCTCGCCATGACAACCACTAGATACAGATGCGATGGATGCGGGAACCTCACCCGCTTTGACGTGGCGATATCGCGCCGAACTCGCGAGTTCCACCACTTCACAGTTGGTGGCGATCTAGAGATCGAGTCGATCGAGGTTGTCGAGGAGGAGATCGAGTCAGTTCAGTGTCGCTGGTGCGGCGCTCAGGGTGACCGCATTCAGGTACTACCTTCTGAGACCGCTTCTGATGGTTCTTCCCACGCTGATGTGGATGCCACGGTAACTGCTGGGGGCGACTGAGCTCGTGCAGATCGACCCGCCAATCAATGCTCGACCAGAGCCGACTGTTCCTCATGTTCCAGAGCATCTGCTTGCACCGCTCCTTGAGATTGCAGGATGCTCGCTCGAGGTACTAGAGGGTGACTCAAGTATTCGTCGCATTGCAGGTCAGGAATTTTTAGAGAGTGACGCAGCGAAGAGCGCGCTTGCTGGTTGGAGCGTGGAGCGAGCGCTTGACCGAATAAACCAGGCTGACGCTCGAGGTGAACTTCCAACTTTGGTCTCAGCACTCTATGCACAGAGACCAACTGGATGGGGCTATGGCTTAGGCGCTGCATGCGCACTTGATCTAGTAGCGAGGCGAGCGCCTGTCGAGGTTGTAGAGGCGCAATTCGTCCGCGATGAATCCGTAGATGAAGAGATTCGTGCTGCCCTTGAATTGGCTGAGCAGGCTGAGGAAACAGCTAAGCGCGCGAGTGCTGCGCGCGATGATTTCGAGCGGCGCCTGCATGCAGCAGAGCACGCCAGCCGTGCTGAGAAGGCCGAGGCCCAACTGCGAGCGGCCGGCCCGGCCCGTGAGCTCGAGGAAGCCCATGCCCGGATTAATGAGTTAGCTGCGGATATCGCAACACTCGAGCGTCGCCTTTCTCAGTCTGACGGGGAGCGCGCAGTAGCAGTTGACCGCGCACGAGCGGCAGAGTTCGAGGTAGAGGGTATAAAGCGTGGTCGAGCACCTGCTCCTGAGCGCATTGCGCTTGCGGATGCGGCATCGTTAGCGCGCAGGTTGAGTGCGCGCTTAGATGAGCTAACGGCACCAGAGCTTGCACCTAATCGTCCAACTCGCGCAGCCGATCATTCTCAGACCCCGACCGCTGATCGCGCATCAGATCGCGTCGGCGAACGTGGGGGACAGAAGGTATCGGGCTCGAATCAAAACGCTGGTGGAGCGAGCGCTCCGAGGCCAGCTCCGCGCATCCCTGTTGGGCTACGCGCGGATACTGCAGAGGGTGTGGATGCCCTTCTGCGCACTCCAAGACTCGTTGTAGTAGTTGACGGCACCGATACTGCTTCGCGCGCATGGCCTGATGAACGGGTAAGCGAGCAGCGCGGGCACTTAGTTGCATCCCTTCGATCAATGCACTCTCGTTTTCGCTGCGACATCACTGTGGTATTTGCTGGCGACGATCTAGAGCCCCCTGGGAAGATCGGTCGCCCGGGTGTGCGAGCAGTGTTCTCCGCTGTTGGAGAGCCAGTCGGGACAGCCATCGTTCGCGAGGTGTCATCCATTTCTGCATCTCTGCCGGTATTACTTATCTCCTCAGACGGCGTTGTAGCCGGGCAGGCCGAACGCGAGGGAGCGACTGTGGTTGCAGTCGACCCGTTCCTATCCGCACTGCGTTCGTAGACCTACTTCCTTCTTAAAGAAGGCCTTCAGTAGTTTGCGATAGCAGCGCGTATCAATATAGATTTATGCGGTGCCTGTACGCCTCGCTCTCGCTAAACACGAAGTTCCCGACACGCTGCGCGCCATTGCGGAGCCAATGAGGTGGAGGATCATAAATGCGCTTACCCAAGAGATGCTCTGCGTATGCCACCTTGTTGACGATCTAGGCGCGTCACAGCCTTTGGTTAGCCATCACATTCGCGTTCTAAAAGACGCAGGGCTCATAGTTGGAACGAGGGAGGGTCCGTGGACTTATTACTCACTGGCTCCAGGAGCCTTAGATCGCGTGGGCCACGAGATTGCCGAGCTTGAGCCGGTTTCAGGTGTCTCTAAACGAACGAGGCGCGCATGCTGTTAAGACGGCGTTTAGCGGCTGAGGGGATTGGTACCGGAATGCTTGTTGCCGCAGTTATCGGTTCTGGGATCATGGCTCAGAGGCTTAGTCCGGATGACGTTGGGCTTCAGTTGCTCGAGAACACAATCGCCACAGCTGGGGCGCTAGTAGCGATCATCCTCGCTTTCGGGCATGTGT
>WLHA01000145.1 GCA_009702955.1 Actinomycetota bacterium | reverse complement strand
TATCGATGCTGAGTCGCGCAGACCTGTACTTGGTGCTGGTCGCGGGGGACTCTCGGGAGCCGCCATCAAACCAGTGGCGCTGCGTGCTGTCTACGACGTCACCCAGGCGTTACCCGGTATTCCAGTCATCGGTACCGGCGGTATCTCAACTGGTCGTGACGCGGTGGAGATGATGATGGCCGGAGCAAGTGCGGTAGGAGTAGGCACCGCAACATTTAGAGAGCCGCGCGCTTCGCTGCGTATTCTCGATGAATTGCTTGCGTGGTGCGCAGGCCACGGAGTTGCGCGTGTAAGTGACCTAACCGGATCGTTGGAGACAAGATGAATGATTTTGCAAGTGGCGCTCCAGAGTCAGTTCGCTCGCGCCTTGTGCTGCCGCTCGACGTCGGCGATCTATCCGCCGCATTGGCGGTCGCCAAGCGCCTCGCTCCGTGGTTTGGTGTAGCGAAGGTTGGGCATGAGCTATTCGCAGAGGCAGGCCCTGAGGCGATTGAGCGCCTGCATGAAATAGGCATGGCCGTTTTCTGCGATCTAAAACTCCACGACATTCCAAATACCGTTGAGCGAGCAGCACGCGCGCATGCGCGCCATGGCGTAGAGATCATCAATGCACACGGAGCCGGTGGAGTTGAGATGCTCAAGGCATTCGTAAACGGCGCCAAGGAGGGCGCCTCCGATATCTCTGCTCCTGCCCCAATAACACTTGCAGTCACCGTCCTCACATCGGAATCGGATGCCTCTGCCTTCTCAACTCGCCTCGGCTATGCAGTTGAGGGTGGATGCGATGGTGTTGTGTGTAGCGCATTGGAGACGGGTCTTGCAGCGGAGAGAGGTATGAAGGCAATGGTCCCCGGGATTCGCCTCGCTGGTGGAGATCTACACGATCAACAGCGTGTAGGCACCCCAGGTGCGACGATTGCATCCGGCGCTACCTGGCTTGTGGTTGGGCGTGCAGTAACCGGCGCTGTAAATCCTGAGGAGGCAGCGAGTCTGGTCGCCGCCGAGGTTTACGCGGCGATTAGTTAGCGCCTTCTCTCGGCCCAGTTAATGCCCCGCCTCCGAAAGTGTCAGGGGTGCCTTGTATGCTCGCCGAGAAGAGTTCTAACTAGTTTTCGTTCTTGCGTGTTCGAGAGGATATTCGTTGAGTAATCCACCAACCCTTACTGCTGAGCAGCGCAGTGCCGCACTTGTCAAAGCAGGTGAGGCGCGACGCGTGCGCGCCGAGGTCAAAATGCTCCTCAAACTTCATCGCATTACGCTCGCTGAATTATTCGAGCGATCAGATACAGATGAAATTGTTGCAAAACTAAAAGTTGTAAGTGCCCTCGAGTCTCTACCTGGAGTTGGGAAGGTACTGGCACGCCGAACGATGGCCGATCTTGAGATCGCCGAGAATCGTCGCCTGAGAGGGCTAGGGCCTAAGCAGCGCTTGGCGCTCCTAGCAATCTTTCCTGAGAAGTCGCAGAAGTAACGGAGAAGTCTTGGCATTCTTAATTGTTATAGCTGGCCCAAGTGGCGTTGGGAAGGGCACCGTCGTGCGGGCCTTGGTATCGCGCGATCCCTCTCTCTGGGTATCCGTCTCTGCCGCCACGCGCCCTAAGCGGGCCGAAGAGGTAGAGGGCGTCGATTACTTCTTTATGAGCCGCAAAGAGTTTCTGCGTATTCGTAAGGAGGACGGATTTCTAGAGTGGTTCGAGGTCTACGGAGATCTGAAGGGCACCCCAACGAAACCTGTTGAGGAGAAGCTCGCAGCCGGAACCGACGTTCTTCTCGAGATCGACGTCCAGGGGGCCCTCGCCGTAAGGGAGAAATTCCCTGATGCTTTGCTTATATTCCTGCGCCCGCCCAACCGAGCCGAGCAGAGAAGGCGCTTAGAGGGGCGTGCCGAGGGTGACCCGGCGCAGCAGGCTGCGATCGAGACCCGCCTTGCCCAGGCTGAGGTAGAGGAGGCTCTAGCAAGCCGTTTCGATAATGTCGTGACCAATCGAGACTCAGAGGTAGCAGCACGTGAGGTGGCTGCTATCCTTAAGGCCCGTCGTGCTGAGGCCTCAAACTCCGAAGACGCTTAGTAATTATTTCCAGAGCAAGTCAGTACCAAGACTTGAGTACTACCGCAAGACCCCAGATCCAGACATAGACCCAGATATAGAACCAGACACAGACCTAAAACCAAGCAGCCGGTGATACATCGGATTGCATCAGCTACCCCGCCTAGAGAGGCTCACTATGGCCGACCGCAGAGACAACTTAATGGAGCCGCGACTTGAGTCACTCCTTGACAAAGTGGAGTCCAAGTTCACTCTTGTAACGCTCTCGGCAATGCGTGCGCGCGAGATTAACGACTACTACGGCCACCTTGGAGAGGGACTCGGCAAGATCGTTCCCCCTCAGGTCACCTCCGTATCGCGCAAGCCACTCTCCATCGCCATGGAGGAGATCCGCGAGGGAAAGATTATTCAGGGCGAGCTAAAGGTTGTTACCTCACCAGAGGAGCAAGAGGCTGACGCAATTGTTGCAGCCATCGAGGCGCTCTCAGTTGTTTCTGATGAGCCCGGGCCCGACGCCGGCTAGCGAAATGCTCGAGGCGGGCGGCATATCGCCGCTGGCAGGTCGACGAATAGTCCTCGGTGTATCTGCGGGGATTGCGGCGTATAAGGCTGTCGAGATCTGTCGCCGCATGGTTGATGCGGGAGCCTTCGTCTCGCCTGTTCTTACTGAAGACGCACTGAGGTTTGTAGGTGCGGTTACCTTCTCTGCTCTCGCCTCCGAACCAGCGCGTACTTCGCTGCATGAAGGAGGGGAGACGATTCCCCATACGCGCCTAGGTCAGAGCGCTGACCTAATCGTGATAGCGCCCGCGACTGCAAATATCCTTGCAAAACAGGCTGCAGGGCTCGCCGATGACCTGCTCACTGCAACATTGCTAGCTACGCGTGCCCCTGTGTTGGTGGCACCTGCAATGCATACCGAGATGTGGGAGCACCCCTCAGTCCAAGAGAATCTGGCGACCCTTCGGCGCCGCGGAGTATTCGTCTGTGAACCTGAGAGTGGTCGACTCGCTGGCGGGGATGAGGGTGAGGGTCGCCTCGCTGATCCTTCTCGAATTATCGCTGCAGCAGAGGAGATTCTCTCGCGTGGCCATGACCTATCGGGCCTCCGTATCGTCGTTACCGCGGGTGGTACTCGCGAGGCGATTGACCCGGTTCGCTTTATCGGCAATCGATCCTCTGGAAAGATGGGGCACGCAATCGCTCAGGTGGCCAGTGCTCGTGGCGCAGCCGTCACCTTGATCACTACATCGAGCATCCCTGTTGCAGCGGGCATTGAGGTTGTCTCGGTCACTACCGCAGAGGAGATGCGTCTCGCGGTTGACGAAAGATTCTCAGAGGCCTCGGTCGTTGTTATGGCTGCTGCGGTCGCGGATTTTCGCCCGAAGGTAGTAGCTCCGGAGAAGATCAAGAAACACTCAGGATCTCCAGAGATAATTCTTGAGCCGACCCCAGATATCTTGAGCGGACTAGGCGCACGTAAGACCCACCAGATACTTGTTGGCTTCGCCGCTGAGACTGAGAACCTCGAGGAGTATGCGCGTGCCAAGATGGAGGCCAAGCGGGTCGACATCATGGTAGCCAATGATGTTTCAGATCCAGAGGCTGGTTTTGAGGTACCTACAAACCGTGCCATTCTGTTAGACAACATGGGATCCCACACCAGGACCCCATTAATGAGCAAAATGTCCCTCGCCGAGGTGATCCTGGACCGCGTTGCGGTCCGCCTCGGGAGAGCAAACAATAGGGAGAGCCAGTGAACTCGTTCACCTTCACATCCGAGTCAGTAACTGAGGGCCACCCCGACAAGATGTCGGATCAAATCTCAGACGCGGTACTTGATGCGATCTTTGAGCAGGACCCGGAGAGCCGAGTTGCATGCGAGACCATGTGCACGACCGGGCTAGTTGTTGTTGCAGGTGAGATCAGCACTAAGGCTTATGTTGATATTCCTCGAGTTGTACGTGACACGGTTCGCAGCATTGGCTACGACCGCGAGTCATACGGGTTCGATGGAAATACTTGCGGTGTAATCACCTCCATTGACGAGCAGTCTCCGGATATCGCGATGGGTGTCGACAAGGCGATGGAGCAGCGCGCTGGTACGGGCGATCACTTCGACGAGGTCGGGGCTGGCGACCAAGGAATGATGTTTGGTTACGCGTGTACTGATACTGACGACCTAATGCCGATGCCGATTTGGTTGGCGCATCGCTTTGCGCACCGCCTCGCTGAGGTTCGTAAGTCTGGTGTGCTCGGGTACCTTCGCCCAGATGGCAAGACCCAGGTAACTATCGATTACGAGAATGGTGTACCCAAGCGCCTGCGCACGGTACTTATCTCAACCCAGCATGCTCCCGGCATCGACATCGACACGATGATCAAGCCCGACTTAATCGAGCATGTGATTCGTCCACTTATTCCTGAGCAGTTTGCAGATGACGACTTTGAGGTTCTCTGCAACCCGACTGGAAACTTTGAGCTAGGTGGACCACACGCTGACTGTGGACTTACCGGGCGAAAGATCATTGTTGACACCTACGGCGGCATGGCCCGTCACGGTGGAGGTGCTTTCTCTGGCAAGGACCCAACAAAGGTAGACCGCTCCGCCGCTTACGCAGTTCGCCACGCAGCGAAGAACATTGTTGCTGCAGGTATCGCCTCTCGCTGCGAAGTGCAGGTTGCGTATGCAATTGGAGTCGCCCACCCCGTCTCAGTAATGGTCGAGACCTTCGGCACCTCTGAGATTGACCCTGAGTTGATTCCAGCACTTATCAAGGAGCACTTCGACCTACGCCC
>WLHA01000144.1 GCA_009702955.1 Actinomycetota bacterium | reverse complement strand
TCACATTTTCTATAGGTGCCGAAAACTTGTCAACCACACTGGTAGCTATTGTCATGGGACTCTGGGGATTAAAGTCGCCCGTTCCCAATTCACCCCAGACGTTATCGCCCCAGCAAGAAACCCTTCCGTTATTGTGAAGAGCACAGGTAAAACCGCTACCAGCAGCGATCGCCTTGACGTTTGCCAACGGAACGTTCGCGCCTCCGGTCCCACTTACCTCGGTAACAAAGTCGGGCGAAGTCTGGAATTCTTGATGGTCCTCGGAGGGGTGACTTTGCCCACTATCGTTAGCACCCCAGCACTTAACATGCCCGTCATTTAGGAGTGCACACGTATGATCCGTTCCAGCGGCCAGTGATCGGACATCGGAAAGGTCACTCGTGGGGACCTGCACCGGAGTGACGCTACGATCAATCAAACTCACGCCTAACGCGCCGTTCCCATTGTACCCCCAACACCACACTGTGGAGTCTGCACGAATAGTGCATACATGGTCACCGGCGGCAGACAGTCGCGAATTCTCGCCTAAGTTAGAGGCAATAGTTCCAGATCGAGATCCGCCTACCCCGCCGGTGGTTTTGACTACCGCACCGACGGCAACTAGGGCGACAATCACGGCACCAACTATCAACAGTCGTCGAGACTTGCTCAACGGCGAGTTCACGGCTTGCGAGGAATCACTTGAGAGAATTGAGGGTTCTGACATGAGATCAATCCTTAAGTTGAGGTAAGAGAAGGTAAATGCCTGACTCGGCCTAGGGAACGAGCGGATCGGCGTAAATGCCGGGGATACCCCCGACCCGATTGCTCGCCATCTCCCGCGGCCTCTGGACCCGCTTAGTCGATACCGGCTGATGCGAAGTGCTCCTCACCAGCCGGCCCGGGTTGGTCAGGGCGACGCAAGTATCGCTCAGCAAGGCAAGATAAATAAGCGGGCGGGAGTGCGTTTAGTAGGCGCAGCAAACGAACCGTTCGCTCTTTAAGTTCATATGCCCAGTGCTCTGGCTGCTCGATTCTGCTCATGGCGTCTCCTCCTAGAGACACTCAAGCACGGAACTCATTGGACAAAAAGTCCAATTTCTAGGGACCCAAGACATTGGGCCCGGAATGGCGCTCCACTAGCCTGACGGACCGTGAACAGCAGCGACCGACCAACTAGGCGCACGCCTTACCACCACGACCCAACCGTGGGATGGTTCGAACTCTTCTATGACCTAGTCATTGTCGCCGCCACCCTCGAGCTTGGCGTGCAACTAGCAAAGCACCCAACCTGGCGCACCGCTGGATGGATTGCACTCTGCTTCACCTTGCTTTTTGGCGTCTGGGTCCTGACCACACTCCACTCAAATTTCCGCTCGCACCCCACTAGTACTACCTACCCAATCATCGTGATTCAAATGATGGGGATTCTGATCGCCTGCCTTGCAGCCAATCGCCATGGAGTCGTCGACGATTGGCACGGCTTAGTGGCGGTCGCGGTGGTATTCAGCACCGTCTCGGCGCTTTATGCAATTGGCAACCATGTCCTTGAGGATGTTGAGCGGCACTCGCGACGAATCCTTGAGCGTTCATTTGGGCTTGCAGCAATCATCTGCCTAGGGGCTGCGCTGCTTCCAAAGGACCTCGAGAAGAAATATGGACCGTTCTGTCTCCTGATTGCTACCGCAATCGTTGCGATTTCATCGCTTGGTCCTTACGTTGGGGATCGAGTCAAGCGCCATGTGATCAACGAGGAGCATCTGAGCGAGCGCATGGGGCAATTGATCCTGATTCTCCTAGGCGAGTCATTCTTGAAGGTAGTACTCGCAATCGGAAAAGATGGTGGCCGCCCCGACTACCTCCTACTCACCTGCACCTTCATCATTGTGTTCAGTCTCTGGGCGCTCTATTTTGAGCCAACGATCGCCGGGATAGTCCCCAACACAATCTCTCGGATGCGCGTATGGCTCATTGCTCACATTGGGATCGGTGCGAGCGCATTAGGGCTTGCAGTCGGGCTCTCGGAGATGACAATTCTTGATCAAGAGGTTGCAATCACCAAGGTTGCGACTCTGCTCATTGCATTCCCGCTCATGTTCATGCTCTTCTGTTTGGCCATCACGGAGATAGCCACCCCGTCACCGGTACACGTCACGCGATATGTGCGCGCCGGAGCCGCTCTGGGAGTTATCGGGGTCAGTGGCGTCTCTCTCTACACTCCACTAGATGGCCCGAGTTTCTTCTTGGTACTCATCGCGCTCGTTTCGGTGACCGCGGTTGTAATTGACCGTTTTCTCATAAAGAAATTGGATGACTCACCGAAGACTCGACAACAAATTTTTGATGCCTGGACTGATCCCTCAAAAGGCGCTCTCTAGTCAAAACAGCTGAGAACGTCTCGGTCCCGAAATTATTGAGCACCACAAGAATCAGGCGATTGAGGCCTCTCGCCGGTTACGCCACACACGCTCGATTCGTGGCCGGAACGCTGCCAGAATTACAACACATGGGATGCTCAAGTAGACGAGCCAACGGCTGAAAGGGAAGTCGAGCGTGTTCGCAAGTTCTCGACTCTGGGTAAGTAGCAGTAGGCCTGCTACAGCGAGGCCCATGATCCTGGGCGGAAAGAATCGAACGACATAGGCCGCAAGCGGCGCGGCGAGAACTCCACCGACGAGCATGGCGAGCACCACCCCGAGATTGAGGCCCTCGCCCCCAAGCGATGCGAAGAGTGATCCAACGGAGACAACCGCGACAGCGACCTCCGCAGTGTTGACCGATCCGATGGCGAAGCGCGGCGGGACACCGCGATGGAGCAGAAAGGGAGTAACGACAGGCCCCCATGCTCCGACGAGAGCGTTGGTCACCCCACCTGCGGTAGCGACAATCTCTAGGCCACTCTCATTGAACTCCGGGGAGCGAATATCGGGCTCGGCATCCTCTCGAAAATCACGATTGGCGGTAACGGCGCGACTGAACCGGAACAGGATTCGCACTCCGACCAGCATTAAAAGAACAGCAAGGAAGGGCCGGATCTGGTCTCCATCAACATTGGCAAGCACCGTTGTTCCGACCAAGGCGCCTACCGCACCTGGAATCGCCAACTTGAGGACAATGCGTCGATCAATATTGCCGAAGCGCCAGTGCGAGACGCCAGAGGCGAGTCCGGTAGCGATCTTGGCCAAATTTACCGTCGCAGATGCGGCCGCCGGGCTGATGCCTTGACTAAGCAGGATGCTCGAAGAGGTTGGGCCAAAGCCCATTCCGAGGGCTCCGTCAACCATTGAGGCGAAGAAACCGGCAAGGGCAACCACAATTAGTTCGTTCATATACAACAAATTCTATAGAAAAACTATGAATTAGGCAAGAAGTTTGTTCTTGCCCTCCAGTCTCGTGACCCCATTCGCTCTATTTGTGATCCGCTCCGGGGAGGCCCAACCGATTCGTAAGCAGGGCGTTGAGCGCTATAGAGCCGCTGATCATCGCGACAATAATGCCGAGAGAGACGAAGGTATTCATGTGGTACCAGTGCGGCCAGCAGAGGGGTGGCGGGGCGTTTTCCATTGAGTAGGGTGAAAAACTTCTGCCCGAAGAGTTTGTCAGATACTGGCATGACCCTGCGCAGCAGCCCGAGACCACGCATTGCTGAGCGCTTAAGTGAGGGGTATCTGCATGACAACGCCAGAGAACAATGCATTGGCGGAAGTCGAGGAAGACTCGTCTATCGCCTCTTCGCTCAGAGGAGCTCTAAAGACCGAACTCCGACGCATTCTCAGGCCTCCGTACAGCGTGCTCACCTGCATCGCTGTGAATGGACTCCTCGTGACTCTTCTGTGGTTCATTGCCCCTACGTGGCTTCATGATCTCTTCTTCTCGTGGGACAGCACCTACTTTTTCCCGATTGTCCTCGCATCTTGGATGATCGCGGATGTACCAGCAACCAATCAGTTGGCCCCTGATCGCTATCGAGTTCTGTCATCACTAGACAACGCAGAAGCCATCGCGCGATTGCTTCGCGCCAAGCATCTTGCAATCGCACTTATCTGCATTCCAATCACAGTCACCGCAGCGATCGTTGTTGGCGTTGTTACCGGAGCCTGGGTGACGATGGTACTTACTGTGGTCTGGGTATCTACCGTGCCTCTAAGTTCGATCGGCATTGCCTGCATCGTTGGCGTGCTCTGGCCGTACCACGAGCTTCCATTAAAGACACGGTGGCAGTTGCGCTCAAAATGGCGCACGATCTTCTTGCGCTGGGGATTCCTGATACTTCTCCCATACGGATTGGTCCCTGCACTCGGACTCGTCGGGATGGCCCCTTCGCTACTCATCTGGTGGGTCGCCAAGGCTCTTGGTCAGAGCGGCAAGGGTCTTGACGTGGCGTTTCTAGCCGGGCTTGTAATCGCTACTCCGCTGGCCCTCTTCATCTGGAGGCGGGCAAGTAACTACGCAGCGAGGCTCGCCGTGCGTCGATCAACTTTCTTGACCGAGTATCTCAGTGACGCGTTGCTTGGGTAATGCGCTCTCCAAATGCGTAGCTGGAAATCGTCCTGCAAATCTAGTTGTTTCGGAATGCGCGCAGAGCGCTCGAGACTGTTTCGAAATTCGAATTCTCGCCGAGCAGATCCGCTACTCCATAGATTATGAATTCACGCCTCACATCTGCAGGGGCATTCGCAATTACCATCCGTACGTCTCGCTCAGCTAGTTGCTCAACAAGCTCAAGCATCATCTGCCCGCCTGAATAGTCGATGTCTGCGATACCAGAAGCGTCGATTACCACAATCTTGATCGCACCACCATCTATCCCGCTCAAGGCGAGTACCTCGTTGCGAAATCGCTCTGCGTTTGCAAAGTAGATACTTGCCG
>WLHA01000143.1 GCA_009702955.1 Actinomycetota bacterium | reverse complement strand
TGTACTACGGCCAGACGAACCGCAAGATTCGATCGTTCTTCCGCAAGCTCCGCACGATCGCTCGCCGCGAAGGAGGAGCTATCGGGTTCATCGAAGAGATTGATGCGATCGCTGCATCACGGAGCGGTGTGAGATCGAGATCGACTGAAATCTCTGGAGACTCTGGCGGCGTTGAGAGATCAACTATGTCTGAGGGAATCAGCGGGGTTGTTAATGAGCTCCTTGTGCAGATGCAGTCTTTCGACGAGCCCACTATCGGGAGTCGTATGCGGGGTGCGGTGATTGACCTTGTCAACAGAATGCTCCCCGAGATGAAGCAGTTCAAGAAGCGTCCTCCAGTCTCTTCAAACATTCTCGTTATCGGTGCCACCAACCGAGCCGCAGACTTAGATCCAGCGCTGCTGCGACCTGGGCGCTTCGATCGCTCCATCTCTTTTGACCTGCCAAGCCGCAGTGGGCGTCGCGAGATCATCGACTATTACCTTCAGCGCAAGGCTCATGTGCCTGAGTTGGATCGTGAGGATCGCCGTGATCAACTCGCAGCAATCACGCTTGGATACTCGCCGGTGATGATCGAGCACTTGTTTGACGAAGCGCTGGTCTGGGCCCTGCGATCAAATCGCGAGTCAATGGACTGGACGGATGTGCACCAGGCCAAGATGACCGAAGAGATTGGTCTCAAGCAGCCTGTCGAGTACACAGATGAAGATCGTCGCACAATTGCTACACACGAATCCGGGCACGCAGTAGTTGCGTATCTCGTAGGAGTTGGGCGCAAACTCGAGGTCCTCAGCATCGTGAAACGAAAAGATGCACTTGGATTGCTTGCGCACTCTGATACTGAGGAACGTTTTACGAGAACACGCACAGAGCTCATCGCTGCCATTCAAATCTCATTCGGTGGGATGACCGCTGAGGAACTCTTCTTCGGTGAGGCGGGAACCGGTCCGGGTGGCGACTTGGCATCTGCCACAAAAATTGCTGCGCAGATGGTCGGATCCTTTGGCATGGCCGGGACCTTGGTCTCGTTCGATGCGATTGAGCCTGGGCCTGTCTCTATGGGAATAGTCGGCAAGGTGCTTGGTAATGACGACGCTCGTAGAGCTGTTGAACGAATCCTCGATCGTGCCAAGGGTGACGTGCGTGGGTTGCTTGATGCAAACCGCGATCTTGTCGAGGCGTTACGAGACGAACTTCTTCGTTTCGATGAGTTAGTCGGAGATGAAATTCTTAGTGTCCTCCATAAAGCGGAGGCCGCGCGTGAAAGGGCAAACAAATGATTATTAACTCACCAGTACATCCAGTACGTGTTCGTTGTAGTGATCAGGGTGCAGCGTCTGAGGCGTGGGATGCCGCTAACCAAGGCCTGCCGATTGTGCTGCTTGCTGATGGGAATCCAGTGATCGCTGGCCGACTCGCAGCGGAGCTAACCGCATCCCGAGCCAGAGTTGTAGTGATGGTGGGCTCACCGGATGACCCGGCTGTTCAGGCAGTTGTAGACCAGCTAGCTAAAGAACTCTTTGGCCACGACCACTGAGACGAGCCCTCTCTCCAAGGAGTAGTGGGGCAAGTCGGCTCGGGTAACCTCAATACGTAGGTAGCCAAGCGAAATCCTCGCGCGGCACACGAGGAGCCAGTTGACCGCCGAGACCACCGAGACTTCAGCAACGAAGAGCGAGATCGATCAGCGCACTGAGCGCGATCGTGCTTCGCGCAGTGCTGGTTGGCGCCTAATGGTCGAGGCAGTTCGCCCCCAAAAATGGTGGATCGTTGTCGGGGTTGTATCCGGGTTCATCTGGACACTCGCGCGCCTCGCGGTACCGCAGTTGGCTGCTCGCGCCGTAGATGATGGGATACGCGGAGACGACCTTCACTTGGTGTTTCTCCTCACGCTTGCGATGCTCGCAGTTGGAGTGGTGCAGGCGCTTACGACCGGCCTCCGTAGGTACTGCGCGTTCCGCATTGCGCTCAGAACCGAGACCGACCTACGCACGCGCTTATTCGCCCACCTTCAGCGCCTCCATTTTGCTTTCCACGATGAGGCTCAGACTGGGCAGTTGATGGCTAGGGCGAATAGCGACCTTCAGCAGATCAATACTGTGGTCATTCTGCTTCCGCTTACAGCCGCAAGCATGCTCACCATGATCGGTGTGCTCATCATCATGATGATGAAGAGCGTTGTCCTAGCAGTGCTTGCGCTAGGGCTACTCCCGCTCTTGAATCGCGCTGCTACACGATTCTCAACGCGTATCACTCCAGCGAACCTTGCTCTACAGGAGGAACTCTCTGGCCTCTCTGGAGTGGTCGAGGAGTCTTTGTCTGGCATTCGAATTCTCAAAGGCTTTGGTGCTGAGAGATTGCAGGTAAAGCGTCTAGACGACGCCGCCGATGGAGTGCTCAAGCAAGCCTTACGCGCAGCGAAATTACGCGCAGGCTTCATGCCCCTCATTGACCTGCTCCCGACCCTTTCATTGGTCGCGATCATTTGGTACGGCGGACACTTGGTACTAGATGGCCAGTTGGCGATTGGCGACATTCTTGCGTACAACCTCTATGTCCTGATGCTCATCTGGCCTCTGCGCATGGTCGGCATGCTGGTTGCTCAGTCATCGCGGGCATCTGCAGCAGCGGGTCGGATTCATGAAATCCTCTCGACCGATGTGGCTGTTGATGATCCATTAAACCCAGTGCCGCTTCCAGATGGCCCAGGCAACCTTCTATTTGAGGGAGTTTCGTTTGGTTATGGCCCCGGACGCGTTGTGTTGGATGGTTTGAATGTCTCTATTAGCGGAGGAGAGGCAGTTGCGATAGTTGGGGCTACTGGCAGTGGCAAGACAACGGTGGCTCGTCTTGTCCCGCGTTTCTACGACGTGAATGCCGGGCGAGTACTAATCGATGGAGTGGACGTTCGAGATCTGCGTGTGAGCGAACTTCGAGATGCGGTTGGAATTGTTTTTGAGGACACCTTCTTATTCTCGGATTCGATTCGTCGCAACATTGCCTTCTCTGATCCGGGCGCCTCCATCGAAACAATTGAACGCGCAGCACGCCTCTCTGGTATTCACACATTTATTCAGAGCCTTCCACAGGGCTATGAGACACTCATCGGAGAGCACGGTTACTCCCTCTCCGGTGGCCAGCGTCAACGTATAGCTATTGCACGTGCAGTCCTTCATGATCCGCGAGTACTGATTCTTGATGACGCGACATCGGCGGTCGACCCAAGTAAAGAGCATGAAATCCGCGCGGCGCTCGGCGAAGTCATGGAGGGCCGCACGACTCTGATCATCGCTCACCGCCCAGCAACAATTGCGTTGGCTGATCGCGTCATTCTCCTAGATGGTGGGCGCTGTATCGCCTCGGGCACTCATGAGGAGCTGCTAGCTAGCAACGAGCGTTACAGGGAGATACTCGCTCGCTCTGACTCCCAAGAGTCTTCGAGCAAAGAGGGATCCGCATGAGGGGCGGGTGGGTTGAGTCGGGGCCGCTAGATGATGAGTCGCGCATAGATCGGGCAGCCGCAGGGAGAGTCGTGCTGCGTCTCAGCCGAATGCTTCGTCCACAGCGGCGAGCGATAATGCGGGCAGTTTTTCTGCTGATTATCCAGACGGCGGCGCTACTCGCCTCGCCACTAGTCGTTCGTTACGCAGTTGACGCAGGCCTAGTAGGCAAGAGCGGGCGTGCAATAAATATCGCAGCTGTGATGTATTTGGTACTTGCAGTAGCAAGCGCGCTGCTTGGCAGATCTGTTATCTGGGCCGTGAGCCGCATTGGTGAGGACTTCCTACGTTCGCTGAGAGCCCGGGTATTTAGGCACCTCATTAATCTTGATCTTGGTTTCTTTGAACGTGAGAAGACGGGGCGCCTTGTCGCTCGCATGACCTCAGATATTGATGCATTGCAGGAGTTGGTTTCTCAAGGGCTAGTCATGTTCGTACAGAACGCGCTCATTTTCGTAGGCACGCTCGTGGTGATGAGCCTTCTTTCATGGCAGCTAACTCTCTGCACAATTGTCGTTGTTCCTCCCGTGATATTTGCAAGCCTCTGGTTCCGCAAGCGATCTAATACTGCGTATCTTGAAGTGCGCGATCGAGTTGGCACCAACCTCTCGACCCTCCAAGAGGGGCTTGAGGGCGTACGAGTAGTGCAAGCGTTTGGGCGCGAGGGTGGCTTCATCGAGCGTTTTGAGGCCACGAATGAAGCGCAGTACGACGCGAATATTGCAACAGTAAAAATTGCAACTCGCTACTTTCCGTTCGTTGAATTCATAGGTGTGGTGGGGCTTGCAGTTGTCGTGGGAGCAGGTTCGTACTTTGCCGATCGCAATATCCTCGAGGTCGGTACAGTGCTCGCGTTCGTGCTGTATCTCAATAACCTCTTCGAGCCGATTCAACAGTTAAGTCAGCTATACAACACGGTGCAATCGGCGGCAGCTGCTCTCAACAAACTGTTTGGGCTGCTCGATACGCCGAACTCAGTCCCGGAGAAGCCGGGGGCAATCGACCTACCCGAGGTCGGCGTGCTGAAAGTCTCTGGCGTCACCTTCGCCTATGGAGGTGGCCCTCCAGACACGGACGGGGTGAGCCATCCGCGTGGCCCAACGGTGCTATCGGATGTTTCAATCACCGTCGCAGCAGGGGAGCGGGTCGCGCTCGTTGGGCCTACTGGTGCAGGGAAATCAACGCTCGCAAAGCTCATGGCTCGCTTCTACGATCCAATCGATGGGGATGTGAGTTTTGGCGGTGTCTCCCTAAGGGATGCAACGCGCAAGTCGTTGAGAGAGCGCATCGCAGTGGTGCCGCAAGAAGGGTTCTTGTTTGCGGGAACCGTGCGCGACAACATACGCGTTGGTTCACC
>WLHA01000142.1 GCA_009702955.1 Actinomycetota bacterium | reverse complement strand
TCTCAGCGCGCGCCGTGCGGAGGCTCAAGAGCAGGGCCAGCGACTTACTTCGAAGTGGCGTCGCCCTATTCGCTGTCGGTAGCGCCCTTGCGGCCTGCACATCGGCGCCTCCCCTTAGCGGCTCAATCAAGATCCAAGGATCGCCCTCCCTGCTCGAGGTCGTATCTGATACGGGTGGAAGATTCGCGGAGGCGCACCCATTAGTTCGCTTCAATATCGCTCTAACCGGTACCTCCGATGGCATCGCTCTCCTATGCGATGGTCTCGCACCGCTCGCAACCGCAGCGAGGGACCTAACCGAGGCCGAGAAGAGATCCTGTCGAGAGAGCAACGTATCTCCTGTACGACTACTCCTTGCGCGAGATGCTGTTGTACTTGTTACACGCCCCGCCGATGGGCCCGGCAGGTGCCTTTCATACGCAGCTCTATATGCCCTCCTAGGCGTCGAGTCATTCGGAGTTACGACTTGGGACGGCTCACCCTTGCTCCCGGAGGCCGAGAAGCCATCTCTTCCAAGTGGCCCCCTAGCCATATTCGGTCCACCACCGTCCTCTGGAATTATGGAGGTCATCTCGGATCAAGGCCTCAGCCAGGAAGCATCAGCTCGCGGTACAGAGGCGACCGCACGGGGCGACTACACAAACTTTGAGAGCGAAGCGCTTGTACGCGACGCAACGATTCGAACTCCCGGTTCGCTCGGAGTCCTCACCCTCGCAGGATTGAATATCAAGGGACGCGCGATAAGCCCCGTATCTATAAACACAGGGGACGGGTGTGTAGAGCCCTCCGCTCGCAACGTCCGCTCTGCGCTCTACCCGCTTACTCGACCGTCGTTTATATTCGTCTCCGAGCAGGCAGTTGCAGACTCCCCTGCGCTCAAAGCATTCGTTGACCTAATGCTCGATCCGAGTACTACGCCAGCGATCAAGCGTTCGGGCGGAATACTCCCGACTCAGGCCGAGGCCACAAAGGTTCGCCAAACTTGGGCATCGGCCGTAGCGAAAGCAGGATCCGACAAATGACCTGGCTCACCTCTCTATCAACAGGCACTGTTCTAGCGCTCTGCATACTCAGCACCTTGTTCATCTCCGCTATCTCGTTACTCCTGCTCATCAAATTGGAGCACGGAGGCTCTGAGATCGCCGGCATGACCGCAGCCGCATATATGACCGCCCTAGGGAGCCTCTTCGCTATCTTGACCGGCTTCCTCATTAACAGTGAATACCTGACACTGCGCGAGACGCAGCGAGCCATCAGCACCGAGGTCGCCGCCCAGAGTGTCCTTGCTTACGCAAGCGCGAGTCTCCCCCCGCCCGATACTTACCGAATTCAGGCCCTTCTAAGCAAATACGATAGGGCCCTTATCGATAGCGAATGGAGGGCACTCGCTATTGACGACGAGACTCAATCGACCGCATTCGATGCTCTAGGAGATCTGCAGTTAGAGATAGCAGACCTATCGTCGAGACCGTACGCACCTGATGCGCCAATGACCTCAATGGGTAGTGCGCTCGAGGCGATGACCGCAGCTCGCAGACAGCGAGTCTCGGTAGCATCTCAGACTCTGCCGATGCCGCTACTCGCCTTAAGCGTTATTGCCGGCTTGGCATTGATAATTAACGCACTCGTTATTGCTCTACGCGCCGGACCGAAATACGGCTTTGTAGCGCTCGGAATCATTGCGCTTGTAGCACTAGACATCGCAGCCGTAATCGCTATCAGCGCACCATTTAGGGGGCCTTTCGTGGCGAGCACTACTCCCATCGAGCAAATTCTTCGAGAGATCACGAGCGGGGCGTTCTTGCCGTGGATCGCACGATGAGCTTGCGATGGAGCCCGCAGAGGCATGCGCACGGAAAATCAAGGTTGCTCGGAGCTGCGATGCTCACTGCAGTCTCAATTGTCTCCGCCGCTGCATGCTCCTCGAGCAGCCCTAAAGCGGCCGAGGAGACCTCGAGCAACGCCTCTTGCAAGAAGAAGGCGGACTGCGTCTCCTTAGGCATAGGAGAACCAATATTTATTGGTATACAACTCTCGGAGGATCTAGCGATAGGTAAAGACTCGCTAGTTGGGGTTGAGTTAGCCATTGACTATTTGGACGGGCATTTCGATGGCGAGCCCGGCACCATTGACGGGCACAAGGTAATCCTGCTCTCCACCCCAGACACATGCAGCGGCTCAACCGATGGCGCGAATGCTGCAAGAAGACTCTTGGCCGAGAAGCGCATTATCGGAGTGATCGGAACCACTTGTTCTGGAAGCGCGCTGCACGGAGCTGCAGACAAGTACTCGGATAGCCACGTACTTCTACTCTCACCATCTAACACAGCCCCAGCGCTTACCGGAGAAGGAACTCGCCCTCCCTACTACTTCCGTTTCGCAAATAATGACCTAATAAGTCGAGCGGTGACTGCCTCCTTTATTAGTGATCGGACAGGATGGAGATCTGTCGCGACTATCGCTGATGTTGGAGACCCGTACTCCAACGAGCTAGCTGACTCACTTGGAAACCAACTGCGCGTGAACGGTGTGGTCACGACAAAACTTGCCTCCACGTCAGGAGGAGACGCCGCTGAACTTGTTGAGCAACTTGCACTATTAGCGCCTAAGGCAATTTTCATCCCCACCATTAACCCAGGGTGCGCGAACATCACTGCTGCGCTGCGAAACGATGCGCGCACCCGCACGATTCCGATAATTGTCGGGGACGGATGTCAAGAAGAATCAACCCTCATAGGTATCGGTGCGAATACCAACGACCTTTTTGCGACAGGACTAGACCTGAGCGTGCTGGCGGCAAATGATTTCTACAGAACCTATTTTCAGCCGGCATTCGTGCGTAAAACCGGTGTCGCGCCGACAACCGGGTACGAAGCAAACGCCTTTGATGCAGCGAATCTCTTGGTCGCGTCAATCTCTTCGGCGATTGGAGCCGGTGAACGAGGTTCATCTGTGATTAATCGAGTGGCTGCACGAGATGCGCTGCTCAAGGTAACCAACTACTCGGGCCTATCCGGGAAAATTACCTGCATCCCATCTGGGGACTGCATTCCTAGCGCTCGAATCGGCATGTACCAAGCGCCATTCTGGCCCGCAATAAATCCCACTACAGCGCAGCTTGTGTACTCGAAAGAGGTAACCCTCTTGAGCGTGCGCGCAGGCGGCTAATGAATCTGGCTTCCCTGCCGATTTAAAACGCACCAAGTCCTGCGAGATTGGGCCTATTAAAAGGCTCTCAGGACCGAGCCGCACTCACTACTCAACCGCGCTCAATACCTAACCGCGCTGTGCTGCGAGGAGGTTTAGAGCAGAGCCTGCCCTGAACCAACCGATGTGCTCCTCTGACATTGTGTGGTGAACCTCAAAGGACTCTTCGGTGCCATCCGTGTGGTGGAGCGTCACAGTTAGGTTTCGATCTGGAGCAAGCTCTGCGAGCCCGTTCACATCAACGGAGTCATCGAAACGAATGCGCTCATAGTCACGAGCGTGTACGAAGGTAAGTGGGAGCATTCCTTGCTTCTTGAGGTTTGCCTCGTGAATTCGAGCGAATGAACGCACGAGAATCGCACGGCCACCCATGTAGCGAGGCTCCATTGCTGCATGCTCACGGGATGAACCCTCACCGAAGTTCTCGTCGCCGATAGCGATCCATGCGATGCCTGCGTCTTTGTATTTCTTCGCTAGATCCGGTAGTGCAACAACGGATCCGTCGCGCACATCAATGCCCTGGCCAGACTCGTCGAGCGAGAACGCATTATTTGCACCTATATAGAGATTCTGCGAGATGTTTGTTAGGTGACCTCGGTACTTCAGCCACTGCCCAGCAGGAGAGATGTGGTCCGTTGTGCATTTGCCCGTTGCCTTCATAAGCACACGGAGGCCAGAGAAGTCTTCGCCATCCCAAGCGCTAAAGGGCACAAGCGCCTCAAGGCGATCTGATCCAGGTGTAATTACCACCGAGACTTTTGACCCATCGGCTGCGGGCATTATGAAACCAGATTCTCCTGGATCAAAACCACGACTCGGGAGCTCATCCGCACTTGGAGCCTCGAGGAGCACCTCTACCCCACCATCGCCAACAATCGGCTCACGTGTGAAGTCGACATCGAGTCGGCCTGTGAGTGCCATTGCAACGACTGTCTCTGGAGAGCCGATAAACGAGAGCGTCCCTGGATTGCCGTCATTGCGCTTGGGGAAGTTTCGGTTGAAGGATGAGACGATTGAGTTGGCCTCACCCGGAGCAATATCGTCACGCTGCCACTGCCCGATGCAAGGACCACAGGCATTTGCAAGGACCGTTGCACCGATCGCTTCAAGGTCTGCGAGCAGCCCATCGCGCTCGATGGTTGCACGAACCTGCTCTGAGCCTGGAGTAATCAGGAGTGGAGACTTAACACGAAGTCCCTTCGCTGATGCTTGGCGCGCTACATGTGCTGCACGCCCAATGTCTTCATATGACGAATTGGTGCAGGACCCAACGAGAGCTGCTGAGATCTCTAGCGGGTACCCCTCGGCACGCGCAGCTGCAGCGACCTTGCTAATTGGGCGATCAAGGTCAGGAGTATGGGGACCAACTAGGTGCGGGACAAGCTCGTCAAGGTTGATATCGATAACTTGGTCGTAGAAATCTTCAGGGCTTGCGTTTACTTCTGGATCGTTACGAAGCATCTCAGCGTTGGCATCTGCAAGTGCTGCAATTGCATCGCGCCCTGTGGCGCGAAGGTATGCACCGATCCGATCGTCGTACTCAAACAGCGAACAGGTTGCACCAATCTCAGCACCCATGTTGCAGATCGTTGCCTTACCGGTGGCAGAGATACTGCTCGCGCCTGGACCGAAGTACTCAACGATTGCGCCGGTTCCACCCTT
>WLHA01000141.1 GCA_009702955.1 Actinomycetota bacterium | reverse complement strand
GGCCCGAGTGCAACGCCAATCTCGCCGATCTTTCCATCAGTACGCAGATCCTCGAGTGCGGCCCAGAGGTCGTCATCAAGGATTGGCTCAATGCGAGCGTTGTGGAGTTGGTAAAGATCGATGTACTCGATTCCAAGGCGTTTTAGGGACGATTCGCACTGCTCGCGGATCGACTCTGGTCGCCAATCGTGAGGGCGCTCAGACTGCCCCTTTGTCTTGCGATTCGCTGAGATGTCGTAGCCACATTTTGTTGTGAGAACAATCTCGTCACGATGATTGGCTAGGAAGTCGGCCATTAGCGACTCGCCTAGGCCGTCGTCTCCATATACAGGTGATGTATCGAAGAACGTGATCCCTGCGTTAAGCGCAGCATCGAGCATTCCGCGCTTGTCCTCAACGACTCCCCACCAATCGCTAGCGAGAGTCCAGGTCCCGAAGCCAACCTCCGAGACCTGAAGCTCACTAGTTCCAAACTTTCGGTATCGCATTGTTAGTAAACGATTACCGAACGAGCGATGTGGCCTTGGTGCATCTCGTCCATTGCAGCGTTTACATCTTCAAGCTTGATCTCTCGTGAGATGAGCTCATCGAGTTTGAGCGAGCCGTTCTTGTACTGGCTGATGAGCATTGGCACGTCGCGGTGGACGTTTGCTCCTCCGTACCAGCAGCCCTTGAGAGTCTTCTCGGCGATAACGAAGTCCATACCTGGGTTGAACTCCATTGTCTGGTCGAGGCGAGGAACACCAACGATCACAGTCTCGCCACCCTTGCGGGTCATGTCGAAGCTCTGACGGATTGTTGCGGGGAGTCCGATTACCTCAAAGGCAACATCGGCGCCGCGTCCGTCGGTGAGGGCCATGATCTGCTCAAGGGCGTCGCCACCTGAGGCATTAACCGTGTGCGTTGCACCAACGCTGAGGGCTGTCTCAAGCTTGCCGTCAACCATGTCGACAGCGATGATCTTGCCAGCACCCTTGTGCTTTGCGCCCTGAATCGTGTTGAGGCCTACGCCACCTGCTCCAACAACAACAACGTTGTCGCCTTCGCGGATGTTTGCAGTGTTTACTGCGGCGCCGAATCCAGTGAGAACTCCACAGCCGATCAATGCAGCGATCTGGAAGGGAACGTCATCCGGAATCTTTACGCAGGAGATGGCTGGAACAACAGTCTCTTCAGAGAAGGTTCCCGCTGCTGACATCTGCGCAACCGCTGTTCCGTCTTTCATGGAGAAGCGAGATGTGTAGTCGAGCATGGTGCCGAACATTGAGGCAGTTGCGCCGGTCTCACAAAGCTCGCCCTGATCGCGTGAGCACGTGTAGCAAGTTCCGCACTGCGGTACCCATGAGATAACGACGTGGTCCCCGACCTTGACGTTTGTTACGCCTGCGCCGATTGCAACGACTGTTCCTGCACCCTCGTGGCCAAGCACTGCGGGTGGGGGGATGGGGAGCGTTCCGTTAATCACAGAGAGGTCGGAGTGGCAGACGCCAGATGCTCCGAGTGCAATTCGAACCTCGCCCACCTGTGGGTCCATGAGGTTGAGTTCCATAATCTCAAGTGGTTGTTGGAGGGTGGCGTATACGGCTGCCTTGGTCACGATGTCTCCCCTTGTGTTGTTCGTAGTGGTGTTCGCAATTTTGATTTTGTTTCTGTTGCTTATTCTGTTGCTTGTTACTTCGGTAATTTACATCAGTCAGGTTTTTAGACCCGGTTGGTAGAGCAGCGCAACCTTAGACCTCGGCGCGGTCTTCTCGCTCAGCGGCGCGTATCCCATACCAAATAATTATTGGGATCGGCAGCACGACAACAGCGACAAGAAGCGAGGCCACGCAGAGGGTCACCCAGAAACCCTCGAATCCAGTTACAAGGGCCACCCCAAATGAGACCATTGCAAGAAGCAGCGCGTAATACCCAAAACGCTTGGCCGCTTTGACCCACTTGGCGATCCTCCAACGGCGGATGCGTACCTGCTCCCGCTCGGTGAGTGGCTCTGGGATTGGCTCGGGGAGTGGCTCAGCGAGTGGCTCTGGGATTGGCTCGGGATTGTGCTCTTGGCCCGCTGGCGTCGCCTCACTCATGCTCATGTCGGTATCCTGCCCCCTCGTGACCCAATTTGAGGAGCCGGCCGGGATCGGCCCTGTATTTGCGCCCGATGTGACCCACGTAATGGCGGTGGTGAACCTATCGCCCGAGTCTCGCGTTCGCCAGGCTGTCGTCGACTCACCCGCTGGTGCACTCGAGCGGTCGCGCTGGGCGCGAGACCTAGGCGCCTCGATCATTGATCTAGGTGCGCAGTCCAGCCACTTTGAGAACCGCGAACTGACACCCGCCGAGGAGCTAGCGCGTCTGCTCCCAGCGCTTGATCTATTGGTAGCGGACGGCTTCATCGTCTCCGTCGATAGTTGGAAGCCAGAGGTCGCTCGCGTAGCGCTCGAGCATGGTGCACAGATCGTGAATGACACCGGAGGCATGCAGAGGCCAGAGATGCGCTCCGTCGTTGCGCAGAACAATGTGTGGTGTGTGGTCATGCATATAGAGGGCCCAAATCCTCTTGAGGTTTCGTCTCGCGAATTAGATGGAGACAGGCCGGCCGCGGTGGCAGCAGGTCTCGCATCCCTTGTCGCGGAGTTGTCAGATGTTGGAATCAATCGTGTGATCGTCGACCCAGGTTTGAGTATTAATTACAGCAGCGATTATGCGCGCTATGGGGAGCTCCAATTAGAGACGATTCGTCGCCTAGATGAACTTCGCGTAGCGGGCGCACCCGTGATGATTCCAGTGCCTCGAAAAGCCCAGGACCATCGCATGCACACATATCTTGCATTGGCTATTGAGTACGGGGCAGATGTGATCCGAGTCCACGACGTAGAGGCTGCATGCGATCTAGTGACTCTTCTAGGTCGAAAACTAGGGAATTAGCGGCCGCTCGGGCAGTGTTGCTCGAAGTCGCGAAGTGCCTGAGGAATTCTCGAACGCTTAGTTAGAGAACGATTGCTAGGCGGCGGTTAGTTGCATCAAGTACTGCTCGCGCGATTGCAGCAGACTCATCGCGTCGGCGAACTACCGCTGAGCCCGAGAGCAGGTGCTCTGCAGAGGTGAGTACAAATGCGACGGTTACTACCGCTACATCCTCGGTGCCGACTCTAAGAATCTGTGCTGTATCAACGTCGCAGCACTCAGCGGCGGGGAGCAACTGACGTAGTGCATCGATTGTTGCAGCGGCGACAAGTCGATGGCGCGCACTCGATGCAACTGAGCCCTCTGCGAAGCCAATTGCTTCACGGTCTTGATTGACGAGTGTGACGCGTACGAGTGAACGCAGACCATTCGCCTCTGCAGCGACATGGCGAAGCGTTGTGCGGTCGCTAAGGCGTACCGGGTTCTCGAGAGCCTCAGGTGAAACCGAAGAAACGCCACCTGAACGGCTTCCTCCAGCCTCTCCACCGAGTTGAACCACAGAGACGATGCGTCGATCTAACTCAATTCCGAATGACGCAAGGGCGACTGACTGAATATCCCGGACAACCTGCTTCGGGTGCTTTGCTCCTTGAGCCAGAATGTGGACCTCGGTGGGGCGACCTACACGGTCCGTGACAATCCGGGCAGCGGAGACCTCAGCGAGGCGGCATAGTTCGCGCTCAAGCTCGAGGATCTCGTCTTGGATTGGGTCGCCGGTCCCTGGTTCATCGTGGCTAGGCATAGCGGCAGTCTCCTCGGAGTAGTCATCTGCCCAATCATCCATACGGCGAGGATACGGCGACTCCGGGGTTGAGGCGTGTCAATCCCAGAGGTTGTGGATCTTTCCCAGTAGAGGGCGGTGGCAGTATGCGTCAATATGTCGCGCTGAGTGGTGATAGATCAGAATTTCTCGCTCGAAGAACCGCGATTGCCATGGTATTCGCATGTTGCTGGTGTTACGGTTGTGGTTCCTGTTACTCATTGTGAGAATTGAGGCAGGAGGGTTTCGAGTCATTTGGAGGCCTCTCGGTCGGGAGGGTGTCAGCTGATTTGAGGCTGCGCTTGATCCAGTTTTGATGTCAAGTTGAAGTAAGCGAAGGGAGCATTAGAGGGAGAGATAAATCCAAGACAGAGACGGCAGAGTCTCGGCACACGAAGCAGGACGTGAGAGTCCCGAGCGGAGCGTTTACCTCTAGGCCATTAGCGGAACCTAGAGAGATAAATCGTGAAGGGGGAATCTCCAAATGAAGAAGTCTTTCGTTCGAGTCACATTGCTCGTCTCGAGTGCGGCTGCTCTACTGCTTAGCGGTGGCGCAGGCATGGGTTGGAAGTAACCCGGGCTGATAGTAAATCGCCGAGGCTTTGCCGCCTCTGTCTTGGAAGTAAGTAACGAACCCCCTAGCAATCCTTATGCAGATAATTCAACGTCAGCGTCACTCAGCCGATTCTCTAATAGGAGATCAGGTGAAGAGTCGAGCCATCGACAGCCTCACTGTTTTCTGCCTCGGCTTAGGCGCATCTACCATTGCAATCGCAGCGGTCCTCGCACGTAACTCGCCTCTCCCCGATGCAGCCCCGCTGCTCGTCTTCGCTGCCCTCTTTGCTCTAGCCGAGAATCAGGTTGCAGTTCTCCCTAATAGGGCTAGTGCTAGCGCCTCATTCATGCTTGCAATGGCTGCAATTGTTGCTTTCCAAGGACAGGGGCCGCTTCTTGGTGCGTTGATTGTTGGTCTCGCTGGAGGGCTCTACTGGCCACATCTACGCAGCGGCGACTGGCGCAAAATTCTCTTTAACAGCTCTAATTTCGCTCTAAGTTCTTGCGCTGCGGCTGCTGCGTTTACACCGATCGTGCACGGCTCAGGCGAGCGAGCCTCCACCGTGTTGCTTCTTGCTTCAGTGCCCGCAGCTCTCGCCTTTAGCCTTGTGAACCT
>WLHA01000140.1 GCA_009702955.1 Actinomycetota bacterium | reverse complement strand
ATCGGGTCTGCATGCGACACAACGACAATATTCTCTCCCGCGTAATTGGTAATCAATTCATCAAGAGCGGCCACCATGCGCGCCTGCATCTCCGCTATACCTTCACCATTAGGGAAGCGCGCACGTGATGGCGCAGTCTGCACAACTCTCCATAGATCTGTACGCGCTAGCTCCGCGATAGCACCGCCGGTCCAGTCTCCGTACTCTGCCTCGATTACACCATCAAGGGTTACTACCTCGAGGCTGTGGTGCTCTGCTATTGCCTGGGCAGTCTGCTGAGTACGCTCAATCGGGCTCGCAAATATTCGATCGATCTTTACCGGAGGCGCGAGGCGGAGCCCAACAGCCTTTGCCTGAGCACGCCCTTCATCAGATAGATCGATTCCGGGCTTACGCCCTGAGAGAAGCGGACCGGTCTGGGGAGTAACCGCATGGCGAACAAGCACGAGGCGCGTCGTTGGGGTTGAGTGCGCTGCCTTCTCGGAACTCTTTGCCGCGTTATCCGCTTCGACGGTCTCAGTGTTTGAGTCCGCTAAGGCTTCGCTCTTACTCACTTCAGATTTGCTCACCGTGTAATCGTACCGGTGGAGTGCGACGAAACCACATGCTCGCCCTCGCTAGTTCTCTCAGACTCCGATCAACTAAAGCCGCGTTGTATGAGGATTCATGCGATAAATCCGCATAACGTGTGCCATATGACCAATCAACCAATCAACCTCAACCCAAATGGGCCCCCTGAAACCCGCCTAGCCCCTGAGGAGCTCGAAGCCACTAGCGCACTCTCTAACGCCCTCGCTGCGCCGCCAGCAGCTCGTCGCGACCTCGTCTCAGATGTCGTAGCCCAGTGGCCACGCAACCTCGAGGCTTGGGCAACGCTCGGAGATCTAGCCCGTGACGACGTTGAGGCATATGCCTGCTACCGAGTTGGCTACCACCGGGGGCTCGACCGCCTCCGTCAATCGGGGTGGCGAGGGTCTGGCTGGGTTCGCTGGAGTGAGCCGACAAACCGTGGATTTCTACGCGCTGTAGACGGGCTGCGCCGCAGCGCTGGGGCCATCGGCGAGACCGATGAAGAGCAACGGTGCGCTGAGTTCCTCATGCAATTAGACCCTGAGTGGACTCGCCGAAGTATCTAGAAATGCGGTGTATCGTTCGGGACGCCAAAACGGCAATTCCGATATGCAACTAGGAGTTAGATGAAACGCGCACTGGTAACCGGAATCACTGGCCAGGACGGAAGGCACCTATCCAAACTCCTCGTTGAGAATGGATATCAAGTATTCGGCCTCATACGCGGCCAGGCCAACCCGAAGGCCGAGATGGTCCTCGAGGAGAACCCAGCGATCGAGATGATTGATGGAGACCTGCGCGACCTCTCTTCACTCATCGCTGCTGTTGAGCAGGTTCAGCCCGATGAGGTCTACAACCTTGGCGCAATTTCATTTGTACAACTCTCCTTCAAGCAGGCCGAGCTCACAGCCGAGATCACAGGCCTAGGCGTGCTTCGAATGATCGAGGCAGTGCGCATCGTTGGCGGCACAGATAACAACCCGATCCGTTTCTACCAAGCGTCTTCATCTGAGATGTTTGGAAAAGTTCGTGAGACCCCTCAGACTGAGCGCACTCCATTTCACCCGCGCTCGCCATATGGAGTTGCGAAAGTATTTGGGCACTACACAACCATGAACTACCGCGAGGCTTACGGAATGCACGCGAGCAGTGGCATTCTCTTCAACCACGAAGGCCCGCTTCGAGGTCTTGAGTTTGTAACTCGAAAGATCACGAACTCTCTTGCGCGAATCAAGCTAGGACTCCAGAACGAGATAAGCCTTGGGAACCTAGAGGCAGCGCGCGACTGGGGATTCGCTGGCGACTACGTGGAGGCTATGTGGTTGATGCTCCAGCAAGAAGTCCCGGACGACTATGTGATCTCGACCGGAGAGATCCACACAATTCGCGAGTTCCTCGACCTTGCGTTCGAGATTGCTGGTTACGACTCATGGGAGCCATACGTGCGCCACGACAATCGCTTTGATCGCCCCGCTGAGGTCGATCTCTTGATGGGTGATGCCACCAAGGCCAAAGAGGTACTTGGATGGACCCCCAAGGTTGCTTTTCGCGAACTCGTAGAGATGATGTATGAGTCTGACCTCGCTAGCGAGACAGAGAAAATGCGTCGAAACCGCTAAATTTCTAGGCTAAATACTTAGACTAAATATTTAGGCATGCCGCGCAGCACTGTCTCCGCGTCCTCCACCATGCGGTGGAGAATATCTGCTGCTGGCTCGATCGAATTTATGGCGCCGACGCCCTGCCCAGCTGGGTAGCACTCGCGATCTGGGTCTACGCCTGGTGTTGACTCCTCAGCCCCAAGGTGCATCCATCCGCCCTCCATTGCCTTAATCAACTGCGTTGGAAAAGGCGAGAGCTCCTCCGGGTGCTTCTCGAAGTGAGTCGTCATTGAGTTGCGAACAGCGCGCAGTGTCTTACCAGTAAACGCCTTACTAATTACTGTGTCGTCCTCTGCCGTGCGCAGCAGTGCTTCTTTGTAGCCAGGAGCGCTTCGAGCCTCAGGCGTAGCGATGAATCGTGTTCCAATCCATACACCGTCTGCGCCGAGTGCAAGCGCTGCAGCCAGGCCGCGGCCGTCAAAGATTCCTCCGGCCGCTACAACGGGTACACGCCCAGCGACAGCATCAACAATCTGGGGTATCAACGGGAAGGTTGCAACCTGACCAGTATGCCCACCTGCCTCTGTTCCCTGCGCAACAACAATGTCGCAACCTGCCTCGACCGCGGCAATCGCGTGGCGAACCTTGCCGCACATCGAGAGCACCAGAACATTCTTCTCATGACAAAGCTCAATTACATCGCGCGGCACACCGAGCCCTGCAGCAAAAACAGTTGCGCCCTCGCGGATCAGAGTCTCGACATCCGAGAGGAGGCGGTCTGGCATTGCAGTAAGAAGGTCAACACCAAATGGCTTATCGGTTAGAGCGCGAGCGGCGCGCATCTCAGTGACCATGTCCTCGCCGCTCATAGTGGAGGCTCCGAAGGTTCCGTAGCCACCCGCCTCTGATACGGCTGCGACAAGACGGTGGTAAGAGACCCCACCCATTCCTGCGAGCATCACTGGATGCTCAACTCCGAGGATGTCAGTAAGTCTGGTCTTAAGCATTAGCTTCTCCTGTTGTCCGGCTCGCCACAGAGCCCTGTAGAGACGCTAACGTCAAGGGGTGACCGCGAGCATGCCTGTAGTCGGAGTAATCATGGGGAGCGACTCAGACCTCCCAATTATGCAGGGGGCCATCGAGGCCCTTACTGAGTTCGATATCGCACATGAAGTGCGGATTGTCTCGGCCCACCGAACCCCAGATGTGATGTGGGACTACGCCAAACATGCAGCCGAGCGTGGCCTTCGAGTCATCATCGCTGGTGCTGGGGGCGCTGCTCACCTCCCTGGGATGACGGCATCATTGACTCCACTCCCAGTAATCGGGGTCCCCGTGCCTCTAGCCAATTTCGATGGACTCGACTCGCTTCTCTCAATTGTGCAGATGCCATCAGGGGTGCCGGTCGCTGCTGTAGCGGTTGGAAACTCGCGAAACGCTGGTCTGCTCGCAATCAGAATTCTTGCCTCCTCGGATCTCGACCTCCAGCGCCGGATGGAGAGCTACCAGGCCGGACTCTCTGAGATGGTCAAGGAGAAAGACGCAACACTGCGCGCGGCCCACGAAGCCTAAGGGCAGTCGTTAAGGGCTTCCTCTAATAGCCGGCGCGAAAGCGTTTAGTTATTCCTGAGAAATAGCGTCGAGAACATTGAGCCGCGCTGCGCGGCGTGCGGGAAGAATTGCTGCAACGACTCCAGCAAAACCTGCGAGAACGACAATGACTGCTAAACGATTTACCGGCGCAACAAAACCCGCGAGACCTTGATCTTTAAGTGCAGTCACAAGTGCCCAGCCAAAGAAGACTGCGATAACTAGGCCGAGAGCGGTCCCGAGCAATGCGATTATCACCGACTCCCAGCGAATTGCTGAACGAAGCTGGCGTCGAGTCATCCCAACTGCTCTAAGAAGCCCTAGCTCATTGGTGCGCTCAACAATTGAGAGTCCAAGTGTGTTCGCTATGCCGATGAGGGCAATTACAACAGCAAGTGCGAGTAAGGCATAGATGAGATTGAGAATCTGATCGACCTGAGCGGATCTGGTCGCCTTGAACTGCTCCTGGTCAAGCAGTTCTGCGGTTGGGTACTCCTTCAGTATCTTCTTAATGTCTCGCGCTACGACTCGGGGGTTCGCACCGTCAGCAACCTTGACATATACCTGACTATCGAGTTGCTGCGTGTAATGAGCGTCGTAGCCGTCAAGCGAGATGAAGTAATCCGAGAGACCAGCTTGCTGCCCCATGCCGAAAACAGCAGTGATCTTTAGAGTAGATGCTCCCTTTGGAAACTTTGCTGAGAGCCTCTGACCGAGTACCCATCCCTCTTTCGTCATTCGATCTGAAGAGACTGCTATGTCGTTGATTCCGAGCTGCTCAAAGTCGCCGCTCTTAGGGTTCACATCGAAGAGTTGTGTGCTTGTTGCTGGGTCAGAGGCAATAATAAATACGCCTTTACCTTCTAGTTCTGCTCCAGCGAATCTCAGCCCACTTGATGCACCTACTCCCGGGACATCTTTGATCTTTTTAGCGAGGTCGGGGCTAAACCCGGAGAGGCTCGGTGGGCCTCCCCCCTTTGCCGCTATAACAAAGTCTGCAGTAAATGCAGAGTCAACCGCAGTAGCAATTGAGTTCTTGATAGACGCCGCGAAGATTGTTATGAACCCAACAAGTGCTACACCGATCATCAATGCCGCTGCAGTCGACGCAGTGCGTCGCGGATTGCGTACTGCATT
>WLHA01000014.1 GCA_009702955.1 Actinomycetota bacterium | reverse complement strand
TGAGCACGCTGACGAGCACCTAGGAATGTCGGGATAGCGATAGCAATAAGAATGGCAATGATTAGAACAACGACCATGAGCTCGATGAGCGTAAAACCTTGCTCATCTACCTTCTTGGCCCTGAGCCTTGCTAGTGACTTCTGCATTGGAGTGCCTCTCGGTAGGTTCGGCGTGGCCTAATGGCTGCGTCGCTGTACCTATTCGGCCGGTTCCGTCGAGACCTTTAGAAGATTCTTCAAATATTTAGAAGAAATATTTAAAACCCTGCATCTAAGCGGCTGCGAGGCGATTAATCGACCGGAGCGCCGGAGAAGTAGGCCTGATTTAGACACCACTTAAGCCCCACTTAAGCCCCATTCAGGTGAGTTCCGCGTAGCTCTTTACTTAATAAGCGTGATGATCCGAAACATTGGAAGGTAGAGGGAGATGATCATTCCACCCACGAGCACACCCATCGTGACGATGAGGAGCGGCTCGATGAGAGAGGTCAAGGCATCAACTGTCGCCTCTACCTCTTGGTCATAGAAGTCTGCGATCTTGTCGAGCATGTCGTCTAGGGCGCCAGTCTCTTCACCGACAGCAATCATCTGCACAACCATCGGCGGAAACACGTCGTGCTGACTAAGTGGACGAGCGAGCGTGTCTCCCTGTTTGACAGCACGTTGAGTATCTCTAAGAGCGAGCGAGACCACTTCGTTCCCGGCGGTATCAGCAACAATCTCTAGAGCCTCGAGGATTCCCACTCCGGAACGGGTCAACGCTGCGAGTGTGCGCGCAAAGCGTGCGAGAGCACCCTTGCGAGCAAGCAGCCCGAAGACTGGAACCTTCAATACGAATGCATCCCAAGTGGGCCTCCCCTTGGGGGAGCGTGCCCAACGTCGAAGGAACCAACCCCCGACGCCAGAGAGGAGAATGAGCATTGGAAAATATTTCTTCACAACATCGGAGATGCTGATGAGAATTCGAGTCGGGAGAGGAAGCGTTCCACCTAGCTCCACATAAATTCCCTTGAATTGAGGAACAATAAATAGCAGCATCGCAGATGCGATGAATACAACTAAAGAGAAGACAACTACTGGATAGGTCATCGCAGATTTGACCTTGCGGTGTAGCTCAACCTGGCTCTCGATCGTGTCCGCTAGGCGCATCAATACGGCATCGAGCGATCCGCCAACCTCGCCAGATCGAACCATAGAGATGTAGAGGCGGTTGAACGCCTTGGGGTGGCGAGCCAACGAAGCAGAGAGAGAAGAACCCCTCTCAACATCTTGACGAACCTCGCCGATCATGCGTGCGAGCGATGCGTTCTCGGTCTGCTCTGAGAGGATCGAGAGGGCTCTTAGGAGGGAGAGCCCGGAGTTGATCATCGTTGCGAACTGCCTCGATAGAACCGCTACGTCTTTTAGCGCAACGCGCCCACTCAGCCCAGGGATCTTGATATCAGATTGAAGTCGCGAGGAGTCGCGGCGCGTGACAGTGATTGGGGTGTAGCCCATCTCGCGGAGTTTGCGTACGACGAGCGCCTCATCGGCTCCCTCAAGCTTTCCCTCAACGACCTTGCCAGCGCTATCGCGCACTCGATACGTAAATGTGCTTGTCATCTCAGAAACCTCCGCTTTGGATCAGGCGCTTCAAATCTTCTTCGTTGGTGCATCGCTCAAATGCAATCTCACGAGAGATCTTCCCCTCGCGCACTAGCGCTGCAAGGCTCTGGTCCATGGTGACCATTCCGTGCTTAGCGCCAGCCTGCATGACCGAGTAAATCTGGTGGATCTTTCCTTCACGAATGAGGTTTCGAACAGCTGGCGTGGCAGCGAGTATCTCTGCTGCTACCGCACGGCCCTTGCCGTCGCTCGTTGGGATCAACTGCTGGGTCACTATCCCCTGCAACGATGCGGCTAGCTGGACACGAATCTGCTGCTGCTGATGAGCAGGGAACACATCAATAATGCGGTCAATGGATTGTGGTGCATCCTGAGTGTGAAGCGTCGCAAATACGAGGTGGCCCGTCTCAGCAGCGGTGAGCGCAGTTGAGATTGTCTCAAGGTCGCGCATCTCGCCCACAAGGATTACATCGGGGTCCTGGCGCAGAACATGGCGAAGAGCGTTCGAGAAGGAATGGGTGTCCTCCCCTACCTCGCGCTGGTTCACAACAGACTTCTTATGCGTGTGCAGGAACTCGATCGGGTCCTCCACCGTCATGATGTGAAGAGCCTTGGTCTTATTCACGATATCGATCAAGGATGCAAGCGTTGTTGATTTACCTGATCCAGTAGGTCCAGTTACGAGAACAAGGCCTCGTGGGAGATCGGCGAAGCGCTCAACCGCTGCGGGAAGCCCAAGACTTGACAACTCCACAATCTCAAATGGAATCGCGCGCATCACAGCGCCGACCGAGTCGCGCTGCAGGAATACATTGAGTCTGAAGCGGCTGCGCCCTGGAAGCGTGTAGCTCGCGTCGAGTTCAAGTTCGTTCTCAAACTTCTCGCGCTGCTTCTGGGTAAGAATTGCGTAGATGATCTCTCTAATCTGCGAGCCGTTTAGAGGCTCAATTCCCTCAACCGGCTTGAGCTCTCCGTTAACCCGGATAACAGGCGCAGATCCTGCGGTGAGGTGGAGGTCGGATCCCCCGCGCTCGATAACCATTGCCAGCAATTCATTTACATCTAATACAGGTGCACCATCTGGGTTCTCGAGGCCCCCGCTCCCCTGTTGAGCCACGCTGGCCACACCGAAGATTTGATCGAGCGCATGCCCTATCTCGTAGCGACTACCGGCAGCAGCAACAATCTCGTATCCAGTTGCCTGACCAACGGCCACAACTCCAGCATCATTGCCGGGGTCCGCAAACGCAACAATGAGGCGAGGCCCGTCAAAGTCGACTCCGACCGCCAAGTACTCGCGCGCAACTGACTCAGGAATCGTTGTCGCTGCTTCTGGGTGAAGAGGCGTCTCAGTGAAGTCAATGAAGCGCAGTCCGACTGTCTCCGCTAGAGCAGCGGTGAGGTCTTTCTCGCCTACTAAGCCATTTCGGATTAGAACCTGAGTAATCGGCTCGCTCTGTCTCCGAGCCTCAGCCATCGCGATAGCTAAGTCATCTCTCGATAGGACATGGCGCTCTACTAGGAACTCACCCAAAACTCTTGCTTGACTCGACAACATCTCTTGGCCTCCCAGGCTCATGGGCGTTCTATCGGCGCAAGAGTGGGGCACCTGTAGGCCTTCCTGCCCTCATTTCTTAGAAGACTCAGAAGAGGCTCAGAAACTGTGAGCCGGAGGCCGCGCGAGGAGAAGCACTCGGGCCTGATAGGCAGAGATCAGGTAACTACTCGGAAGATCTCTTCGATGCTTGTCATGCCCATCGCTGCTTTACGCAGCCCGTCTTGACGCAGCGGGATCATTCCCTCCATCTGCGCCACTTTGGCAAGATCCTCGACGGAGCGACGCTCGATGATGAGGCGCTCAATCTCCTCGGAGATAGGCATGACCTCGTGTAGAGCAAAACGGCCGCGATACCCAGTACGTCCACAGGCTGAGCAACCCACCGCACGGTGCAGAGTTGGCCAGTCACCAATATCGATCGTCTCCATCGCCCAGCGAGCACTTAGGAGCTCCTCCTCGCTTGGCTGGTACGGCTCTTTACACCGATCACAGAGGCGGCGAGCAAGTCTTTGAGCAAGCACCACATCTAGAGCACTAGTCACAAGGAAAGGCTCGACACCCATCTCAAGAAGTCGCATCGGTGTTGAGGCGGCATCATTGGTGTGAAGGGTTGTGAGAACAAGGTGACCGGTGAGAGCAGCCTCAATACCGATGATCGCAGTCTCACGGTCTCTGATCTCACCTACGAGTAGAACATCTGGGTCTGCTCGCAGAATGGAGCGAAGTGCTGAGGCGAATGTGAGCCCAGCCTTAGGGTTGACCTGGATCTGGTTAATTCCGGCGAGTCGATACTCGACAGGATCCTCGATCGTGATGATGTTGCGCTGGACCTCGTTTAAGACATTGAGGGTCGCATAGAGGGTTGTAGATTTCCCAGATCCAGTAGGGCCGGTAACCAACACTGTGCCATAAGGCTTACGGAACGAACGCTCGTACCGCTCAAGCGTGTCGGGAAGGAATCCCTGATCCTGAAGGCTTAAGAGTGCTTGATTCTTGTCGAGAATTCGCATGACGACCTTCTCGCCGTGCACCGTAGGAAGGGTGGCGACACGAAGATCGATTGGCTTGCCCCCAACGGTGAGGGACATACGCCCGTCTTGTGGAATTCGACGCTCAGCGATATTGATATCGCTCATGACCTTGAGCCTCGAGATAACGCCAGCTTGAATTGCCTTGGGAGAGCGCATTACCTCATGTAGCACTCCATCGATTCGAAAACGAATACGCAGATCCCGCTCAGCAGGCTCAACGTGAATATCCGAGGCTCTGTCGGCTACAGCCTGCGTAATTAGCAGATTCACGAACTTTACGATCGGTGCATCCTCAACTACTGCACTTACATTCGCGAGTTCGTCGTTATCCGATAGCTCGTCAGCTGCCTGCGAAGCAAGATCATCTACCTCGCTATCGAGGCGATGGAACCTATCGATGGTCTCGCGAATCTGCGCCGATGTCGCGACAACACAGCGAACCTGCGCACCAGTGAGCGCTCGTATGTCATCTACTGCAAGGACATTCGAAGGGTCAGCCATTGCGACGACGAGTACATCTTCGTCCCAAGAAATCGGGAGAGCTTGATAGCGCCGGGCTAGGCCTTCTGGAATCAACGAAGCAACGGTCGCATCAATAACGCGTTCTGTCAGGTCGACAAACTCAAGGCCAACTTGTTTGGCCAATGAGCGCACAAGATCGCTCTCTGAGATCAAGCCTTGATCAATGAGAACGCGACCGATCGGGCGCCCAGTCGAGACTTGTGTAGCGAGAGCCTCGGCCAGTTGATCTTCGGTGATGAGGCCAGTCTCGACTAGGAGCGACCCCAATGGCGTGCCTTCAGACACGACTACCTCTCCCTCATTGCAGCGGACCCTGCGTCCCCTGATGTGACCCTATCGGCGCCGCGAGGCGGGGGCTGTAGGGCCTAGTCCAAGGATTTTGGAAACTATCCGTGATCGGTGCGTAGGCCGGAGAAGAGCCTGAGGAGCGCACCGCGATCCGCGGTAATGGTGGTCTGCTGAAGATCGCCTGAGAGCTCATCATCGCCCTCTACCCCGTCACCCTCAACCCAGGCGCCGCTAATCTCGCTCGCCTCGCCCAGCAGAGCATTGAGCTCGTCTGGGGCATAGACATCCATCTCCAAGACCTCGTCACCAGAGATGGAGCTCTCCATATCGTGGGGCATCTGGGATTCATGACTATTCAAAGCAGAATCAGAGCTCTGCTTTATCGATTCGTCTCCACCTGCAAGATCCGCCAGCGCTTGCTCAGCGGCATCTGAGTAAGGAGAGCGGTGCGCCTCGACGAGGCTCGCGGCGAGCTCCACCGAGTCTCGTGTCGCCTCCGCTATAGATGAACTCAAATTCGCTGAAGGCTTCCCTGAAGGTGCGCCATATTCTCCGCTAGTTAGAGCATCACCACTAAGAGCATCAGGCACGAAAGAACCCAGAATCCCTAGGCCTATTAGCTCCGCTATCGGGACAGCGGCCTCATAGGCACTTAGCCCTATAACTTCAGCTATTTGAGCGATGCTCATACTCTCATCAACATGAGATACAAGCCTCAGCATCGAGCGGTTCAAGGTGATCGGAGCATCCTCGTCGCTCTCAATCAATATCGGAATCGCATCGAAGGATGGAGCACTCGAACCAAGTGCTTTTAATGCATCTGTTACAGCAACTGCTCGCGAGAGAACATCGTGGAGGTCGATCCTGGCCTCGCTTGGCCGCTCAATCGCCCCGTCTCTAAATTCATAACTGCCGCTCTCAATTCGCAGCATCGAGCAGAGCACATCAACAAGGCGCAGAGTTAGAGCGCCGCTGTCCTTGGGGCTGCCAAACAAGCGCTCCATGTCTCCAGCTACAAGGAATCCTCCGAGAAGACTCAGGCTCAAGCGACCTGTATCGCCGCGCATCTCTAAGACTCCAGTGGAGCCATGGGCGCAGAGCGCTCCGAGTACATCGGATGCTGGCAGTGTCTCGATCGTGCCTTGAAGTCCCACGTCATCCCTCTCGTCCATGATGGTTCTATACGCAGGAATCATCGGAAGAGTGGCCCGAGAACTTGAGCCTAACTTTAGGTGACAGAGTATGACTTCAGCCACATTTACAACACCAGCATCACGCGAACGCTGGTTCCACGCGAACCTGATCAGCTTCGGGTAGCGGAGAATCGAAGAGACCCAAGATCGCTGAGGCGTTCTCTCAGGCGTTCACTTAGGCGTTCTCTTAGGCGCTAGCTAAAGAATTGCTATTGCTCTGCGCATTGCTTCTATCGGCGCGGCATGACCAGTATGCAACTCGAAGGCGACAGCGGCCTGATGGAGCAGCATCCCGATGCCTCCCATAATCGCAGCCGATCTTCGCTCCGCTGCCTCTAGGAGCGGAGTCATCGCTGGTTGGTAAACAAGATCGCAGACTAAGTGCGCAGGGGTAAGTAGATCGGTGTTGAAGGGTGCCGACTCTGACGCCATACCGACCGGTGTCGCGTTCACGATTATCTCGCTCTCACCTACAACGGAGTCAATCTCGCTCAAGAGCATTGCGAGCGCGTCGGGCGCTAGCAGCGCTGACTCACGTGCAGCCTCAATTCGGCGCGCAGCCACGGTTACCTCTGCCCCGGCGGCTCCAAGAGCATGCACCACTGCGCGCCCTGCTCCCCCAGCGCCAATGACCAACACGCTCTTTCCAGGGACGCTGACTCCTTCATCTGCGAGGCTTCGCATAAAGCCCTCACCGTCGGTGCTAGCACCAAGAAGGGTCCCGTTATCACGCAGAACCACGGTATTTACCGAGTGCAGCGCCATTGCCTCGGGGGTTAGTTCGTCGCACGCGTCCGCAGCATCGGCTTTATGCGGCATCGTGACATTGAGCCCAGAAATCCCTAGATCGACCATGGAGCGCACTGCCGCAAATCCATGCCCTGCAGAAACCGGCAGAGCTACGTAAACCCAGTCGAGACCTAGTTCCTCGTAAGCGGCGTTGTGTAACAGCGGCGATCGGGAGTGCCGCACTGGATCTCCAATTACCGCTGCAAGACGAGTTGCTCCACTAACTGGCGGCCGACTCATAGAACTCCCCTACGTCGTGCGTCTTCAATATTGGCTAGGTGCTCCGCATAGGTCGTCGCAAATTTATGTTTGCCGTTCTTCTCGTAGAGCACGTAGTAAAGATACGGGATTTCGGCCGGGGTTAGCGCGGCAATTAACGAGGGCGCAGTGACCGTCATAATGGGAGTCGGCGGCAGCCCTAGTGATTTATATGAGTTATACGGACCCGGGCGAGCAAAATCCTCACTCGTTAGGGGACCACGATCCCCGCGGGCGTAGAGAAGCGTCGCATCAATTTGAAGGAGCATCCCTAAGCGCATGCGGTTCGCTATCACCCCAGAGATGAGCGGTCGGTCTTCGTCAAGGCGCGACTCACCTTGAATAAGTGATGCGAGCGTGGTTATCTCGTAGACGCTCTTCCCTTGCGCACTGGCCTGCTCATCTATCTTCATGCGCAAAATCTCAGAGTCAAAGCGATCGACTATTCGCTTAAGGACAGCCGCTTCATCCTCCTGCTCGGAGATGTAATAGGTATCCGGCCAAGTTAGGCCCTCTAATGAAGAATTACCTTCTGGCTGATACTTAGAGCGAATACTCCCAGAAGCAACTACCTCGAGGAATGCTGCGCTCGACATTGAGCGGAGCGACCCAACTCGCTCCGCAATCTCTGCGATTGTGAGACCAGGTGGAAGCGCAAGAATCCGGTAACTAATTTGAGGTCCGCGTGAAAGCGCTCGGATAGCGGAGGGAACGGACTGCGATGTATTTAGCTCGTATTTACCTGCCTGAAAGGGCCCTGCCGATGTGATGCGCGAGTAGAGCTTGAAGGCAATGGCATTCGGCACAACATTCGCACTCGTTAGCTGGGAGCCGATCTCTGAGACCGAGGACCCGCTCTTAACGTCCACCACAACTCTTTTGCTGGCAGATCCTGAGCCTGCTGTCAGGCCGAGCATTGACACAGTAAGCAAGGCAAACAGAAGGAGGACAGCTAGAGCAAGAGTCAAGGCAATAACAATTACCTTTCTGCGCTTTACCGCTCCCCCGACTGAACCCCCTTCGTTCATCTCTGACCGTCGAGCCAAGACTGCAGCATGACTGCCGCAGCAACCTTGTCGATTACCTGCTTGCGGTCCTTGCGCCGCACATCTCCCTCCAAGAGGGATCTCTGGGCAATCGCTGTAGTGAGCCGTTCGTCAAAGGCCTCAACAATCAGATCTGGAGCAAGATCCTTGAGCGCCTCTACCTCTGCGAGGGCAGCGCGCGCAGCTGCTCTGCGGGCACCGGTAAGCGTTAGCGGGAGTCCAACTACGAGTTGAGTCGCTCCCTCCTCGCGCGCGATGTTGAGCACCGCCCGTCGGTCTACATCAACGTTGCCCGATCGCTTTATGACGGAGTGAGGGCTAGCGATCGTGCGGGTTGGGTCAGAGAGGGCAATTCCGATGCGCTTCTCTCCGAGATCTACACCAAGCGCTCGAGTCACCCTCCGGCCACTGCCTCAGTAGCAGCAGCAAAGACGAGGTTAAAGGCCTCGTCTATCGCTGCGATTTTCGGGCCACCACCGACTACGAGGTCAGCGCTCTTGGCGGTACCGCCACCAAGAAGTTTCGCCGCCCCTTGAGCAACGGTTGCCGCCGATGCACCGTTCGCGACTAGGTCCTTTGTAACGGCTACAGCCAGTCCAGCCTTATCCCCATCAGGGTTGAGGCCAATTACTGCCGCAATTCCTGAGGGGAGAGCGTCACGCACAGCAGCGGCGAGCAATCGGAGATCATCGGGAGTAAAGCCATCACGCCGAACTACAACAATCCCTCCCTCAGCGTTGGCAGCCAACTCGCCAGCCTGTGCAGCCGCTTGCTTAGCGCGCAGAGCTGCAACCTCATCGCCTAGCGACTTCACCTGGGCCATAAGTCGCTCGATCTTCTCTGGGACCTCGAGCTGAGTCGTGTTCATTGAAGAAGCAATAGATCTCATCCGCTTCTCATCTTCACGAATCTTCTCTAACGCATGTGAGCCAGTAACCGCCTCAATGCGTCGCATATTTGCGCCGACGGATCCTTCACTCAAAATCTTGATCGGGCCGATGAAGCCAAGCGCATGAACATGGGTTCCGCCGCAGAGTTCGATTGATTGAGGGCCTGCCTCAAGCACCCGCACTACGTCGCCATACTTGTCTCCGAAGAACGCAACTGCCCCGATGCTCTCCGCATGGGCCTTAGATGTCTCATAGTTCCGCACAGGGGCGTCACTTATTACCTCGGCGTTAGCAAGGGACTCGATGCGATCGATCTCTGCCTGTGTAACTCCCTCAAAATGACTGAAGTCGAAGCGCAGTCGCTCCGGAGCAACATGTGATCCGGCCTGCTTGATGTGGTCTCCAAGGACCTCTCTTAGAGCCCAGTGCAGGATGTGGGTCGCTGTGTGATTTCGTCGAATGTCATCGCGCCTATCGCCATCGATTGTCGCGGTTACCTCAACGCCATCTACTGCCTCGCCAGACTCAATACGAACACGGTGAATCGAGAGGGTTCCGGGGATGGCATAGGTGGTATCGAGCACCTTCATGCGTAGGCCTGAAGCACTCTCGATGGTGCCAGTGTCGCCAACCTGACCACCGGACTCAGCGTAGAAAGGGGTTCGATCTAGGAATACATCTACTTCTTCGCCAGACCCAGCGCGAGCGAGTCGCTCTCCACCCGAGAGGATCGCCAAGACATGGGCGCCTTCGGTCTCATACTCAACTCGCCCCGTGAACTCCGTAGGTCCGTGATCGTCGAGGATCTCTCTGTAGAGCTCGACAGGCGCTCCACCAGATCCGCCCGCAGCTTTAAGCGCATCGCGAGCTCGAGTGCGCTGCTCCCCCATAAGGGACTCAAACCCGCTGATATCTATGCCTCTGCCGCGCTCTCCGGCAATCTCGCGACTCAAGTCGATCGGGAAACCAAGGGTGTCGTGGAGGAAGAAAGCCTTGTCTCCAGTTACATCGCCCTCAGCGAGCACATCGTCTAGAAGCTCTACGCCTCGAGCAAGAGTTCGCAAGAAGCGCTCTTCTTCTCGCCCAACAATTCCAAGAACAAGATCGCGGTTCTTCACCAGATCTGGGTATGCAGAGCCCATCGCGCCGATAGTTGCCTCGACCATTGATGGTGTTACCAAATTGCGTGCACCGAGACGGTACGCGTGGCGCACGGCCCTGCGGATAATTCGTCGGAGCACATAACCGCGTTCGACGTTGGAAGGAACTACGCCGTCGGAGACCAAGAACGTCATCGCACGCCCATGCTCTGCGAGAATTCGCAGCGAAACATCGGGCTCGCCGCCGGATCCGTATGCAACACCAGTGGTGCGCTCGGCCTGAGCGATTATTTCGCGAAAGAAATCGATATCCCAGACAGTAGGGACACCCTGCAGCACTGCAAGGTTGCGCTCTAGCCCTGCACCAGTATCGACGCTTGGCTTTGGCAGGGGAACCAGCGATCCGTCAGGGCGAGCGTCGAACTGCATGAATACAAGGTTCCATACCTCAACAAATCGATCCTCGCTTCCAAACTTAGGCCCGCCATCTGCACCGAACTCGGGCCCGAGGTCCCAGAAGATCTCGGTACACGGACCGCATGGGCCGGTATCTGCCATACGCCAGAAGTTGTCCTCGCCCATGCGCTGAATACGCTCTGCAGGCACACCGATGACATCGCGCCAAATTGCCGCAGCCTCATCATCTGTTTCGTGCACGGTTACCCAGAGTCGATTTGGATCGAGGTCTAGACCCTGTGTGTATAACTCCCATGCAAATGGAATTGCCTCTGCTTTGAAGTAATCACCGAAGGAGAAGTTCCCGAGCATCTCGAAGAACGAAAAGTGGCGATTCGTGCGCCCAATATCATCGAGGTCGTTGTGCTTGCCCCCCGCTCTCACACACTTCTGCACCGAGGTAGCGCGCGGGTATGGCGCTGGTTCCTCTCCGACGAAGTAGGGCTTGAACGGCACCATTCCAGCAACGGTGAAGAGGAGGCTCGAGTCGTGCGGAATCAGACTCGCCGATGGCACAATTGTGTGCCCGCGCTCGGCAAAGAAATTTAGGAAAGTGCTTCTGAGATCATCTGAGTTACGTGGCGCCACGGGGTGAGGCTAGCGAACGTCGCGGCGCGTCCTCATGCTTGCGCGCTTAGAAATATGTCTGCCCCCTCGGGCCCCAGATTCGCTCTCCAGCTCGAGGGGAGTCGGATCCTCCTCCACGAGCCTCAAGTTGGCACGCAGAGTCGGGCTTATCGCCTGTTCCTCCTCGGCACCCGGCTCCAGAATCGAAGACTTCACTCCCCTAGCCTCAATATCTGCTCGCATCTCGGCCTCGCGGGAGCGCATCACATCGCGACCCTCCACGAACGCCTCGCCCAGCGCATCGCCGATTCTGCGCTTGGTTGCACCGGCTGAGGCAGCTGTGCGGGTTACTACCTCGGAGGGGGTAAATCGACGTGCCGCGGCCTTGGCCTTACGAACTGCCCAAATTGAGGTGCCGAATCCGGCTGCGTATCCGGTTGCTGCCCAGAACGCTCTTTTAGGGACCATCTCTAAATCTCCATCTTGGTTTTCATCTTTATCTTCATCTTTAGATCTGTAATTACTATCTCAACGCCCTCCGCTCGAGGTTCCTAGAAACCTAGAGGCGGCAGAACATTTAGGCTCCGCGACGATCTGAGGGGCGATCGGTTCGGCCATCTGATTTACGTAGCCGAGCTACTGCACGTTTGGTCCCGGCACTAAACGCAATGACCTTTACAACGGGATTTGAGACGGTACGCCTCAAGAGCCGTGAGGCTGAATCTAGGTTCTCCCCAACAGACTC